>DAOMZC010000754.1:0-3751 GCA_035437965.1 Pseudomonadota bacterium | reverse complement strand
CAGGGTCAGCTGCAGCAGCCCCGGCGCCCGCGCCGCCGCCGGCGGGGACTCCACGGCCAGCGCCTGCGCCGTCGGGGAGTCGGGGCTCTGCAGGACCGCCGCGGCCGGTCCCTCGGCGACCACCCGGCCGCCCAGGCGCCCGCCGCCTGGACCCAGATCGATCAGGTGATCGGCGGCGCGGATCGTCGCTTCGTCGTGCTCGATGACCAGCACCGTCGAGCCGGTGTCGACCAGCGCCCGCAGGTTGTGGATCAGCTTGTCGGTATCGCGCGGGTGCAGGCCGATGGTCGGCTCGTCCAGGACGTACAAGGCCCCGGTCAGCCCCGAGCCGAGCTGCGCCGACAGCCGCAGCCGCTGCATCTCACCACCTGACAGCGTCGCCGCGGCGCGATCGAGCGCGAGGTAGCCAAGGCCCACCTGCTGGACGAACTCCAGGCGGCGCAGCAGCTCGGCGCGCGGCGCCTTGGCGATGAGCTGCTCCTTGCCCTCGAAGCGCAGGCCGGCGAGGAGCTCCAGCGCCCGGCTTACCTCATGGCGCGCCACCTCGGGATAGGTGAGGCCGCACAGGCGCACCTTGCGCGCGATCGGCGACAGCCGCGTGCCGCCGCAGGCCCGGCACGGGGTGCGCTGGCTGAGCGACGGATCCTCTTCGTCGGCCTCCGCCTCTGCGAAGCCGCGGCCGTCGCAAGTCTCGCACTGGCCCTGCTTGGTGTTGAACGAGAACCAGCGCGGGTCGAGCTCGGGTACGCCGGTGCCGCAGATGGCGCAGGCGCGCCGCGTCGACAGGACGCGCTCGTCGATCGTCGGCTGCTCGGTCGGGGTGCCGCGCGAGACGCGGACGCTGCCGTCGCCGAAGCCGAGCGCGCGGTCGAGCAGCTCGCGGGTCAGCTTGGCCGGCGCGCCGCAGTACACGACCAGATCGATGGTGTGCTCGCGGGTCTTGGCGAGCTTGGGCGGCGGGTCGATCAGCACGAGCTTGCCGTCGATACGCGCCTCGGTGATGCCGGCCCGCGCGGCGTCGTTGAGCAGGTCGAGGTAGACGCCTTTGCGCGCGCGCACGGCGGGGGCGTAGACGGTGAAGCGGCCGCGCTCGCTGGTGAGGGCGGCGAACAGCGCGTCGGCCGAGGTCGCCACCACCGGGATGTCGCAGCGCGGGCAGTACGGCGTGCCGACCTTGGCGAACAGCAGGCGCAGGTAGTGGGCGACCTCGGTGACCGTGGCGACGGTGGAGTTGGCGCCGGCGCGCGTGGTGCGCTGCTCCAGGGCGATTGCCGACGGCACGCCCGCCACGTGGTCGACATCGGGCCGCGGCAGCGTCGGCAGGAACTGGCGCGCGTAGGGGCTCAGGGTCTCCATGAAGCGGCGCTGGCCCTCGGCGTAGACGACATCGAAGGCGAGCGACGACTTGCCCGAGCCGCTCGGCCCGGTGACGACGGTGAGGGCGCCGTGCGGGACCTGGCACGACACCTCCTTCAGGTTGTGCTCGCGCGCGTGGTCGACGGTGATCGCGGCGCTCGCCGGCGCGACGGGAGCTTCCGCAGATGGCACCGGTGCCTCCACGGCGCTCACGACGAGCAGGCGCGAGCGCAGCGCCTCGCCGGTTTTGGTCGGCGCTTGGGTCAGCTGCGCGGGCGTCCCCTGCGCGACCAGCTGGCCGCCCTGCGGTCCGCCGCCCGGCCCCAGGTCGATCACCCAGTCGGCGGCGGCGATGACATCCAGATCGTGCTCGACGACGACGACGCTGGCGCCCTCATCGACCAGGGCGTGCAGCGCCGCCACCACCGGCCGCACGTCCTCGGCATGCAGGCCGGCGCTGGGCTCGTCGACGACGAACAGCGTCCCCGCGGCCGACTCACCGAGCGCCCGCGCCAGCTTGAGCCGCTGCGCCTCGCCGCCCGACAGCGTCGACAGCGGCTGCCCGAGCGGCAGGTAGCCCAGGCCCACCCGCACCACCGGCAAGAGGGCGCGACGCAGCGCCGAGTCGGGCTGCGACTCGGGGGACAGCCGCTCCAGCGCCTCGGAGACGGTGAGCTCGAGGATCTGGGCGACCGACAGGCCGCAGTGGGTGACCGCCAGCACCTCGGGCTTGAAGCGCTGGCCCTGACAGACCGGACACAGGAACGAGACGTCGGCGAGGAACTGCATCTCCACTGTCTCGTAGCCCTCGCCGTCGCACGCCTCGCAGCGGCCGGCGGCGACGTTGAACGAGAACGAGGATGGCAGCAGGCCGCGCTTCGCCGCCTCGGGCTCGGCGGCCAGACGGGCGCGCAGGCGATCCCAGGCCTTGGTGTAGGTCGCCGGGTTGCCGCGCGCGGTGCGCCCGAGCGGCGACTGGTCGACGAGCACCGCCCGGCGCAGGGGCTCGGCGCCGCGCAGCTCGGCGAACTCCGCCGGCCGCTCCACCGTGGTGTCGCCGGTCAGCCGGGCCACCGCGCGGTACAGCACGTCCTCGACCAGCGTCGACTTGCCCGAGCCGCTCGGCCCGGTCACCGCGACCAGCACCCCCAGCGGCACCTCGACGTCCAGGTCCTGCAGGTTGTTGGTGCGCACGCCACGCAGCGCCAGCGCCTGCTTGGCCCGGCGCGGGGTGCGCAGCAGGGCCTCGTCGCGGCGACGCTGCCAGGCGCGGCCGGTGGGCAGATCCGGCCGGCCGATTAGACCTTGCGGGCTGCCATCGTAGAGGACCTGCCCGCCGCTCTTGCCCGCCCCCGGGCCGAGCTCGAGCACGCGGTCGCACTTCTGCACCAGCGACTCGTCGTGCTCGACGAGCAGCACCGTGTTGCCGGCGCGCGACAGCGCCTGCATCGCCGCCCCGAGCCGCGGCACATCGCAGGCGTGCAGACCGACGCTCGGCTCGTCGAGGATGAACAGGGTCCCGGTGAGCGCCGCGCCGAGCGCCGTGGTCAGCCCCGCCCGCTGCGCCTCGCCGCCCGACAGCGTCCGCGCCTGGCGGTCGAGCGTCAGGTAGCCGAGCCCGACCTGCTCCAGGTAGCGCAGCCGCGAGCCGAGCGCGTCCTGGCATAGCCGCCCCTTGACCGACCGCGGGCCGAGCCCGTCGACGCGGTCGAGCGCCGCGGTGACGCTCTGGGCGTGCCACTGCGACAGGTCCAGGCCGGCGACCTTGTAGGCGAGCGCCGCGGGCGACAAGCGCGCCCCCTGGCACTCGCTGCACAGCGTGTAGGCGCGGTAGCGCGATAAAAGTACGCGCACGTGCATCTTGTAGGTGCGCCCCTCCAGGAAGCTGAACCAGGCACGCACGCCGGGGTACTTGCCCTCGTCCCAGCTGCCCTCCCCCGTCAGCACCAGCTCGCGCTGCGCCGCGGTCAAGGTCCGCCACGGCTTGTCCATCGGGATGCCGCTGCGCGCGGCGAACCGGACGAGGGCGGCGCGCTCCCACTGCGAGATCTTGCCCGACCAGGCGCGGATGGCGCCCTCGCGCAGGCTCTTTTCGGGATCGGGGATGACCTTGTCCCAGTCGATGCCGATGACCCGCCCGAAGCCCCGGCACGCCGGACAGGCGCCGAGCGGCGAGTTGTAGGAGAAGAGCCGCGCGTGCGGGGCCTCGAAGCTGCGCGCGCACGACGGACAGTACAGGCCGCGGGCGAAGCGCAGGCGGGGGGCGCGCGCGGCGTCGGCGGCCAGGCTCCCCGGGGGCTGCAGCTGGACCTCGGCCGAGCCGCCGCGCGCCAGGCACTGCTCCAGGGCGTCGACCAGGCGCGCCCGCTCGCCGCGCGCCACGGTGACGCGGTCG
>DAOMZC010000753.1:0-3752 GCA_035437965.1 Pseudomonadota bacterium | reverse complement strand
AGCGTCTCCTCGGCGATTGCCGAAACCTCGCCCGCGGCAATGGCCTCCTCGCAGGCCGCCACCGCCGCGCCGCGGAGGGCCTCCCACCGCGCCGGGGACTCCCGCCCGAGCCAGCGGAGCATCAGCCCGAGGGCCCGCAGCCGCTCGACGCCCAGCCCGTGGGCGGCCTCCGCGACGAGCTCGGCGGCCTCCTCGCCGGCAAGGGCGGCAAGCAGCTGCCGCACGGCCACATCCGGCGCGGTGCGGAGCGTCTTGACGAGGGCCTCGCGCAGCTCGCGGCGACCCAGCAGGCCCGCTTCGCGCAGGAGGCGGGTGAGCCGGCCGAGCGGCTCGGGGTCCGGGAGGGCCGCGGCCTCGGCGATAAGGTGCGCAAGGCCCTCCTGCCCGGCGACGCGCTCCGCAAGGAGGGCCAGCTGGGCGGCAAAAGGCAGCGCGGCAAGGGGTAGGACCGCCTGAGGCATGAAAGATTCCGTCAGCGAATGATGCAAGATTGCCGCAGGATTCGCCAGAGAAGCAGGCACCCCGAAGACCTCGCCCGCCGAGGTCAATAGAAGCGGGCAGAACACCCGCGCGCGAATCCATCCGCAACACATCCGCAGTCGATCTGTAACCGGCGAGACACCAATCGCAGAGCGCTGTCGGGTTGACTGTCACCTCCGCTTGCGCTGCGCGCCAATCCGTCCGCGCGGCATCGGCCGCTAGCGCGGACCGCCAGCGAGCTCCGGGATCCTACAATTCCTATCGTCGCGCGGTCGGTCTGCGGTCAGTCGAAGGCCAGTCTGCGATTGGTCTGACGATCGGCTGGGTCCCGCAGGGAAACCGCGATATCATAGAAAGACGCTGCCGGGTTCCCTCCATGCCCAACGTGAGGTGTCAGCATGAGTGATTCCAGGACCAAGGTCGTGTCGTGCCCCGCGCCGATTTCTCCTCTGTTCGAAGCAGCCGAGAAGATTATGGGATCATTCTTCGCGGATCTGCAGCGCGAGCCCGAGCGTGGCGACATCCAGATCAGCGGCGTGCGCTACTTACTGATGCGCACCGACTCGCTGGCGCTCGAGCTGCACGAGGAGCTCCGCAAGACTTTCGGCGAGGCCGGGGCGCGGCAGATTCGCTATAAGATCGCGCGGGCCTGCGGGGTGCGCGACGCCAAGATGTTCCACGAGCGCCTGCAGGTCACCGAGCCGACGATGAAGCTGGCCCTGGGCCCGGTACACTTTGCCCATGTCGGCTGGGCCAACGTCGACATCTTCCCCGAGAGCAATCCCGTACCCGACGAAGAGTACTTCCTGGCCTACGCGCACCCGTACTCGTTCGAGGCGGCGTCATTCCTTGACAACGGCATCAAGAGCACCCAGCCGGTGTGCCTGATGAACGCCGGCTACAGCGCCGGCTGGTGCGAGGTCAGCTTCGGGGTCGAGCTGAAGGCGGAGGAGCTTACCTGCCGCGCCAAGGGTGACGAGCGCTGCACGTTCGCGATGGCGCACCCGCGCCACCTTGATCGCCTCAAGCGCGCCTACCAGGAGAAGGTGGGTCAGCGCTGATGACCGCACCGGACGCTCTGCTCGCGCGGGCACTGGCGGACGCCGAGGCCCGCCTTCGCCGTCGCGGTGACGCGCTGCAGTCGCTCGTGCTCATCACCAAGACCTACGTCTCCTTATCGCTCACCGAACGTACTCCGATCTGCGACACGCTGATCTCGCTGATCTGCACGGTGCTCGAGGCCCGGTACGGGACAGTGCTGCTCGTGGGAAAGTCCGCAGGGGAGCTCGTCGTCGAGGGCTCCAGCGGCGTCGAGCCGTCCGAGCTCACCGTCCCGGAGGCGTCGCCGCTGTGGTCGCGGATCATGGACGATCGGCTCGCCCGTCTGGTCACGGCCCAGGAGGTGGACTCCCTGTGGCCCGGCGCCCCGGCCTGGCTCAAGGGGGGAGGGGTGGCCGCTACCATCGACATCCGGGATCAGTCCGTGGGACTGGTGGTGATTACCGAGCGCCTCTCGGGTCAGGACTTTCACGAGGAGGACCTCGAGTTCATCGCCGCGTCCGTGAGCATCGGGGCGATGGCGCTTACCAACGCCGACCTCCACACCGCGCAGAATTCCCTGCTTGCTGATGTCGAGCAGCAGGCCAAGGATGCCCGGCGCATCGTCCAAGAGCGCGAGCAGGCGCTCAAGGAGCTGGATGACAAGCTCGCCGTGATCGAGCGGCAGCGCTCCGCGATCCGCGAGCTCTCCACCCCGATCCTGGATATCTGGAAGGACGTGATCGCCCTGCCGGTCATCGGGCACATCGACTCGGCCCGCAGCAGCGAGATGACCGAGTGCCTGCTCACCGCCATCGCGACCCGCAAGGCGCGCTACGTAATCCTCGACATCACCGGGGTCGAGGTGATCGACAGCATCACCGCCAATCACCTTGTGCGGATGGTGCAGGCGGCGCGGCTCCTCGGCGCGCTCTGCATCGTTTCGGGGGTCCGGCCCGCCGTCTCAGCGACCTTGGTAAGAATCGGCCTCGATGGATCCTCGTTCATCGTAAGACGGACGTTGCAGGACGCGCTGAGAGAGTGCCTGCGCCGTATGGGAGCGTCCCTGGGCACCTGACGAGCCGGGAGTGGCGGAGTCTGCGAACCGGCCGTCATCTGGACCAAGATACGCGCTGGCAAGCCGAGCACCTCCCGCCGTAGTATCTGGGCGAAGACTCAAACCGGGAGGAATCATGACTGCTACAGTCAAGTACGTGCTCGACGAAGCTCACCTGCCAAAGTACTGGTATAACATCGTCGCCGATCTGCCCGCGCCACCGCCGCCGGTGCTGCATCCGGGAACGCTGCAGCCGGTCTCGCCCGACGATCTGGCGCCGCTGTTCCCGCTGGAGCTCATCAAGCAAGAAGTGGCGACCGAGCGCGAAGTCGAGATACCCGAGCCGGTGCGCGAGGTGTATCGCCAGTGGCGACCCGCGCCGCTGTACCGCGCGCGGCGGCTCGAACAGGCGCTGCAGACGCCGGCCAAGATCTATTACAAGTATGAAGGGGTGAGCCCGGCCGGCAGCCACAAGCCCAACACCGCGGTGCCGCAGGCTTTTTACAACCAGCAGGCCGGGGTGAAGAGGCTGGTCACCGAAACCGGAGCCGGTCAGTGGGGTTCCTCGCTCTCGTTCGCGGGTGCGCTCTACGGCTTGGAGGTGAAGGTCTTCATGGTGCGCGTCTCCTACGAGCAGAAGCCCTACCGCCGGGCGCTCATGGAGACCTACGGCGCCACCTGCACGCCTTCACCGTCGAGCGAGACGCAGGCCGGCCGCGCCATCCTCGCGCAGCGCGCGAACCATCCCGGGAGCCTGGGCATCGCCATCTCCGAGGCGGTCGAGATCGCGGCGCAGCGCGAAGACACCAAGTACGCGCTCGGCTCGGTGCTAAACCATGTGCTGCTGCATCAGACTGTAGTCGGCCAGGAAGCCCTGGCGCAGCTGGAGCTGGCAGGGGACTATCCGGATGTGATTGTCGGCTGCACCGGCGGCGGCTCGAACTTCGCCGGCATCGCGTTTCCATTCCTTGGCGCGCAGCTGCGCGGCGGCAGGAAGGTGCGTATCATCGCGGTGGAACCGGCGGCCTGTCCGAGCCTCACCCGTGGGGTGTACGCCTACGACTTCGGCGATACCGCGCACCTCACGCCGCTCACCAAGATGCACACCTTGGGCTCGACGTTCACTCCCCCGTGATTCCACGCCGGCGGCCTGCGATACCACGGCATGGCGCCGCTC
>DAOMZC010000752.1:0-3759 GCA_035437965.1 Pseudomonadota bacterium | reverse complement strand
CGACGTACTACTACTGCGCGATCGTGGCCAGCACCGAAGGCACGGCGTTCGGCGCGGTGCTCTCGTTCACCACGTCCGGACCGGCGGTGGCGACCACCGGCGCGGTGACCAGCGTGAACTCGACCACGGCGACCCTGACCGGGACGGGCAACCCCAACGGAGCGAGCGCGCTCGGGTGGTTCCGCTACAGCTCGACTAACCCCGGGAGCTGCAACGACACATTCGGCACGCGCGCCCCGACCAGCAGCGGCGCGTCCCTGGGCTCGGGAGTCGCCAGCGTGGCGTTCGGGCAGCCGATCACCGGCCTCTCGCCCGGCGTCACCTACTACTACTGCGCGATCGCCAACAACACCTACGGAACCGGCTTCGGTGCCGTCCAGTCGTTCGTCACGCCCGCCAGCCCGCCGACGGTGAGCACCGACTTCCCGACCGGCATCGCGACCAACCTGAACGGCTCGGCCAACCCCAACGGCTCGGCCACCACCGGCTGGTTCCGCATCGCCACCAGCAGCCCGGGCACCTGCAACGACACCTTCGGCACCCGCGTGCCCAGCGCGGCGGGGACGGCGCTCGGCGCGGGCAGCAGCTTCGTCGCCTTCGCCAACCCGGCGCCGGGGCTCACGCCGGGGACGACCTACTACTACTGCGCCATCGCGGCCAACGCGCTCGGCACCGCGTTCGGGGTCATCCGCTCGTTCACGGCGCCGATGCCGCCGACGGTGGCCACGCTGGCGGCGACGCCGGTGACCGCGACCACCGCGACGCTCAACGGCTCGGCCAATCCCAACGGCAACCTCACCACTGCGTGGTTCCGCTTCAGCACCAGCAGCCCGGGCACCTGCAATGATGTCTTCGGCACCCGCACGCCGGCCGCTGGCGGCTCGTCGCTCGGCTCGGGCGCGACGGCCGTGCCGTTCGCCGAGGCGATCGCCGGCCTGTCGCCGGCGACGACCTACTACTTCTGCGCCATCGCCTCCAGCGCGTTCGGCACCTCGATCGGCGCGGTCCTCTCGTTCACCACGCCGCCCGCGTCCGTCCTCGGCAAGTCGGGGCCGGCCGGGCAGTCCGGGCAGGCGGTGAGCCCGGTGACCACCGCGGCCGCCTCGGCCATCGCCGCCGACTCCGCCGTGCTAAACGCGACGGCCAACCCGACCGGCGTCCGGACCACCGGCTGGTTCCGCTACGCCACGACCGAGCCGGAGGCGTGCAGCGACACGCTGGGGACCCGCGCCCCGGACAAAGACGGCGCCGAGCTGGGCGCCGGCGTCAGCCCGGTGCCCTACGAGCAGACCATCAGCGGCCTGTCGCCGGGGACGACCTACTACTACTGCGCCATCGCCTCCGGCCCGCTCGGCCCGCGCTTTGGCGCGGTGCTATCGCTGACCACCAAGGCGGCCGCCCCGCAGGTGACGACGACGCCGCCTTCCGACGTGGTGAGCGATGCGGCGGTGCTGAGCGGTGCGGTGGTCCCCGCCGGCGCCGCCACCACCGGCTGGTTCCGCTACGGCACGACGAAGCCCGAGAGCTGTAGCGACAGCTTCGGCTCCCGCGCCCCGGCGGGCGACGGTCAGGAGCTCGGCGCCGGGATCACCAAGGTCGCCTTCTCGGTAGCGCTGTCCGGGCTGACCCCGGGCAGGACGTACTACTACTGCGCCATCGCCTCCAACCAGCAGGGGACGACCTACGGCGAGCTCCTGTCGCTGGTCCCCGGCTCCGGCGCCCCCGGCGTGGTCACCGAGGGACCTGCCGACGTCGCCGGCGACACCGCGACGATCGTGGGCACGGTCGCCGACAACGGCTCGGCCGCGACTGTCTGGTTCCGCTACGGCGAGCTCGACCCCGGGACCTGCGACGACTCCTTCACGGACCGCACCGCCGCAGCGAGCAGCGCGACCCCGCTTGCCGTGGAGGTCGGCCCCAGGGCCTACGCCGTGCCGCTGACCGGCCTCAAGCCGGGCGTGACCTACTACTACTGCGCCGCCGCGAGCAACCAGAGCGGCGCCGCGTTCGGCCAGGTCCGCTCCTTCACGACCGTGGCACCGCCCACGACCGCCAGCCCGGCGGGCGATGCGGCGGAGTCCACCGGCGGCTGCACCTACGGCGCCCGCACCGCCAGCAGCGCCTCCCTCCTCTCGCTCGTGAGCCTCCTCGCCCTGGCCGGCTTCCTACTGCGGCGCCGTCGCTGGAGCTGAGCTCGATACCGCTTGTCTAAACCACGCCCCGAATTAAATACGAACCGGGCGGGTCCTGTCACCGGCGGTACCCGCCGCTCGCGCGTCGGGGCTCCGCCACCGGCGCCACCCACTCCTCACTGAAGATTACGGGTTTCGGCTGGGGCGCGGTTTGAACCACGCTCCAAACTAAATACGAACCGGAGCGAGTGCTGTCACCTGCGGCACCCCGTCGCTGGCGCTTCCCGCGCGCCGGGCCTCCGGCGCCGTTCAAGAGAGCGCGGACACCCGCTCCCAGGCGACCTCCAGGCGCTGCGCGCGGGCCTTGCCGGCGACCTGGAGGAGGGGGCGGTCGCGCTCCCAGCGGGCGCGCGTGGTGGGCTCGACCTGCTGCCACAGCGGCTCGACTTCATCAAGGAAGCGCTGGCAGCCGGCCAGAAGCCCGCCGAGCGCCACGTGCAGCGTCGGGTCATCGGCGGGCTCGGGGCCCAGGCGGCGGGCGGCGGTGATGAGCAGCACGAGCTCCTGCTGGCGCGGCTTGGGCCAGGCGGCGCACCGCGCGACCTGCAGCAGCCAGCCGAGGAGGGCCGCGTAGACGTGCAGATCCTCGACGGTGCGGAACGGCTTGAGGTAGCGCTCGTAGGCGTCGCCGGGCAGGCGCTCGTAGTCCGCCACCGCCACCTGCCGCAGCTGCAGCGCGGCGTGCGGGATCTCCGGCGTAAACGGGGTCGCCGGCAGCTCCTTGAAGGTCACGCCGGGCCGCGTCGCGGGGATGCGGCACAGCGCCAGGCGGTTCCTGCCCTCGGCGTCCAGCCCCTCGCTGGCCACGATCAGGAGCTCGGTCGCCTGCGTCCCCAGGGTGACGAACGCCTTGTCACCGCTTAGCAAAAGGCCCGCGGGGGCGGCGGTCAGCTGCGCCTGGATGGCGCGCGGGTGGACGCCGCCAGCTTCGGTCGCCGCCAGCGCCGCCCGAGTCTGCCCGAGCGCCGGCAGCAGCTGGTGCAGCGCCTCCGTATAGCCGGCGGCAAAAGCATATCCCAGCCGATCGGCGGCGAAGCCCCCGGCCACGGCGCGCTCGATCGGCAGGGCGAGGCCCGCCGCGGCCGACCGGTGGCGCTGCCAGAAAGTGTCGAGATCGGGAATCGGCGCCGGCGTGGCCGCCCGGTTCCCGCTGAGAATCCGCTGCAGGAGGAGGTCCATGGTTACTCCGTGCGGCCATCGTAGCCGAGTTTCCTGCGGCGCTGGCGCAGGTTGAGCGCCCAGCTCGCTCGGCGGCCAAGCATCCGACCAAGAGCCCGTTACAGACGGAGTGTGCCGGACGGCGAGGCGAGCAGCGGATGGGATTTGCCGAGCCGCCGGTGTGCCGGAGGCGCGATGAGTAGCGGATGAAGATGACTGAGCCGTCTGGCGTGCCCGGCGGCGTGCTACGTAGCGGATGGGGATGGCGGAGCCGTCTGGCGTTCCCGCGGTTATCTCTCGGAGCGCCGCGCCCGGGGAAACGCGGCGACCGCCCCAGCGGCGGGCGTCAGAGTTCCGGATGGATGCACCCGCCGCACCCGTCCGGCGTGAGCGCGGCGGGGGCTCCGTT
>DAOMZC010000751.1:0-3760 GCA_035437965.1 Pseudomonadota bacterium | reverse complement strand
GTCGACGGCGCGGCGGGGGGCGGCGCGGGCGCCGGCGCGGCTGCCTCGGCGCCGCTGCCCAGCCAGAAGACCAGCAGACCGCCGGCCACCAATCGAGATATCCACAGCGAGCTATGCACGCAAAAGAACGTAGCCTGGACGCGCCGCGCTGTCACCGCCACGGCGCTCTGGTCCGCTCTGGTTCGCTCTGGTTCCGGGGGGGAAACATTGCTTACTATGAATTCAGCTCGTCAGGCAGGGCTGTCGGCGCGGCGGGCGGGCCGTGGGCCGCGGAGGAGCTGTACCAAAGGAGGCCATCATGACTTCATCTCAGCAACCACAGCACCTTCGGGCGGGCCGGGCCCGAGCCGTGCTCTCTGGCGCGGCGCTCGGGCTGCTCGCCGCGGTGGGCTCGTGCGGTGGTGCGCCGCTCAAGTGGTACGCCAGCTGCGGCGACCCGGTGTGCAAGGGCTACACCCCCAAGCCTGGCGTCAGCTTGTGCACGACCGAGGAGCTCGGCGCCGCCTGCCCGTCAGCCAGCGCGACCTGTGATCCGACCGACTCGTGCAACGTGCTGTACGTGTGCACGACCAGCGACCCGCAGACGGCGCCCGGCGGCTGCCCGATCTGAAGGCGCCCGGCGGCTTTGTCGGTCGCCTGGCGGAGTCCGGGGCTGGCGGAGGACGGTGACCGCCGAGCGCAGCGTGCCCTTATGAGCAGCGCTGTCAGCCTATCAATCGAGAAGCTGCGGCAGCGCTGCTCAGGCGGCGGCCGGCTTGCTCAGCGAGCGCAGCAGGTACCAGATGTTGAACGCCATGAACAGCGCCAGGAGCACGCTCACCGGCAGCGTCCACAGCGCCGACCGCGGCGACTCGCCGTCGAGGATCAGCCAGGCGTCGGCCGGCACGGTGAGCGGCTCGTTCACCTGCACCGCCTGCACCTGCTCCCACAGGAGCACCGTCGTCTGCTCCTTCTGCGGCGTGAGCTGTCGGGGCCCCGCCGGCGCGGTCGTCGGCTCGGGACCAGCGGCGGGCGCGGCACCGGGGGGGGCGTCAGTCGCGGCAGGCTTGACCGGTGCGTCACCCGCTGGGGCGGTCGCCGGCGGTGTCGGGGCGGCAGGCGGCGCAGCGGTGGTCAGCTGATAGCGCACCGGCTGGGTCAGCGCGTCGGGGCCGGGCAGCACCAGGCCCGCCGGTGTCACTGCCAGCGCCCCAAGCGGGACCCTGTAGGTCTCGATGCGGTGCCACAGCCAGATGCCGAGCCCGTCGATCTGCGCCAGCACGCGCTGCCGCTCCAGGCCGGGCGGGGGCAGCCGCAGCACGTAGCCGAAGCCGTCCTTGGTCTCGATGCCCGGGCCGTGCGGCAGGCCGACCCGCTCGATCTCGCGACGCGCGTCGGGCTCCGACGGGAACTTGTCCTTGGACAGGAGCACGCGCAGATCGTCGGCGAACAGCACGTCGATGAGCAGCTCCTGGTCCTTGGCGACCTGCAGCGGCTCGCCCGAGCGATCGCTGGTCATAAGCGGCTGCGGCAGCGGCCCCGCCGGCAGGCCCTTGAGCTTGCCCAGATCGAGCGCCCGCAGCGCCTGCGTCTGCGTGAAGTACTCGGCCACCGCGTCGGCGAAGTAGACCTCGTCGAAGCGGCGCAGGCGACCGGTGAAGCGGTTCTCGGCCCGTGACGCCGCCACGCCCGGCGTCGCCACCAGCACCTTGCTCGCCGCCCCGCCGGTGCCGAGGATGCGCAGCACGTGCGTGCGCAGCCGGCTGCCCTTGGGGTCGAAGGCCAGCGCGTTGCGCCGATCGGGCAGGCCGCTAACCTGCACGTAGCCGCCGGCCGCCTCGGCGAGCTTGCCCGACTGCAGCGCCGCCGCCGCCTCACCGAGCTCGCGCGGCGTCGACGGCTGCATCGCATAGGCCAGATCCGTGCGCATCCGATACAGGATCAGCGCCCCGACCAGCAGCACCGCCACCGCGACCAGCGGATGGCGACGCGGCACCGGCACCGAAAGCCTGAGCAGCTCGGGATCGAGGGCGTCGGGCGGCACCGGGGCCCCCGGCTCCAGAGCCGCAGTCGAGCCAGGCTCCGCGTCCGCCGCCGGCGAGTCGAGAGGTGGAGTGCGCGCGTCCTCAGCCATGTCCCATATCCATGTCCAGCCAGGTCCTATCCCTGGGGACCTTATCCGACTGACCTTGAATTTACCATGGGTTTGTCGCGACGGCTCCGGGGTCATGGCGGGCCGGGCGCCGGGCGGTCTGCGAAGATCCGCCGTCCCCCGGATCAGCTCGATAGAGTATTGTGGCTTCTCATGAGCTCGCCCTACGCCGCCCGCCGCGCCGAGTTTCTTGCCCGCATCCCCGCCACCGCTGCTGCCGTCATCGCCGGAGCTCACGAGGTCCGGCGCAACTCGGACAACCACTACCGGTTTCGCCAGCCGTCGGACCTGTATTACCTGACCGGCTTCACCGAGCCCGAGGCGCTGGCCGTGTTCGCGCCGCACAAGCCGCACCCGTACACCCTGCTCCTGCGCCCGCGCGACCCCCACCGCGAGACCTGGCACGGCCGCCGTGCCGGGCTCGTCGGCGGCCGCGAGCACTTCGGCGCCGACCAGACCTTCGACATCGCCGAGCTTGAGGCCCGGCTCGGCGAGCTCCTCGACGGCTGCAGCGAGGTGCACATGCTGGTCGGCGACGACCCGAGGCTCGACGCCCTGGTGACGCGGGTGATCGCCAACCTGCGCCACAACGAGCGCAACGGCCGGCGCGCCCCCCGGCGCATCGTCGACCTCACCGAGACCCTGCACGAGCTGCGCCTGTACAAAGATCACGACGCCCTCACCCGGATGCGCCGCGCCGCCGCGATCACCGTCGAGGCCCACGCCGCCGCGATGCGCGCCTGTCAGGCCGGCCGCCACGAGTACGAGATCGAGGCGCTCATCGACTACATCTTCCGTCGCCACGACGGCCTGCCCGGCTACAGCTCGATCGTCGGCGCCGGCGCCAACGCCACCATCCTCCACTACGTCGACAACCGCGACTGCTTGACCGCCGGACAGGTGCTGCTCGTCGACGCCGGCTGCGAGTGGCGCGGCTTCACCGCCGACATCACCCGCTGCTACCCGATCGCCGAGCCCGGCCGCCCCGCCCGCTTCAGCCGCGCCCAGCGCCAGCTCTACGAGGCCGTCCTCGCCGCCCAGCTAGCCGGCATCGCCGCCGCCCGCCCCGGCGCGACCATCGAGCAGATCCACGCCGTGTGCACCCGCCACCTGACCGCCAGCCTCGTCGAGATCGGGCTCCTCCATGGCCCCGTGGACGAGCTCATCGCGAGCGGCGCCCAGAAGCGCTACTACCTGCACCGCACCAGCCACTGGCTGGGCATGGACGTGCACGACGCCGGCACCTACTTTCCCGAAGGCGAGCCGCGCCAGCTCCTGCCCGGCATGGTGCTCACCGTCGAGCCCGGTCTGTACGTAAGCCCCGACGACGACTGCCCCGAAGAGTTCCGCGGCATCGGCATCCGCATCGAAGACGACGTGCTCGTCACCGAGTCCGGCAACGAGGTCCTCACCGCCGCCCTCCCCAAGCAGCCCGCCGAGATCGAAGCGCTCACCGGCACCGGCCTCACCATCGTCCTCTAATCCACCAAGAAAAAGACCTTGATTGCGGTCGCTCTACCTGAACCGCGCCCCAGCTGAAGCCGGTAATTTTCAATCAGGAGTGGGTGGCACCGGAGGCGGGGGCCCCGACGCGCGAGCGACGGGGTGCCGCAGGTGACAGGACCCGCT
>DAOMZC010000750.1:0-3768 GCA_035437965.1 Pseudomonadota bacterium | reverse complement strand
AGACGTCCAGGCGCCAGTCGGTGCTCCAGAAGTGGACCTTGGGCAGGAACAGGCCGGCCGAGATCATCCCCTTGAGCCCGTCGGGGGTGAGCACCGTCAGCGTCGCGTCGGGCATGCCGCTGGTCTCGAACATGCCGCCCGCGCGCGCGCCGAAGTACTTCCACACCGTGGCCTCCAGCCCGAGGTGGATCGTGTGGGTGTTCTGCATCTGCCGGTCCAGGGACACCGGCCCGAGCTGGTAGGTGCCGATGCCCTTGAGGTTCTCGATCGCGATGCCCTGCGGGACGAACGAGATCTGATCCTGGACGCTCCAGAACTCGCCGGTGTAGGCGAGCTCGATGCGCAGGCGGTCGCGCAGGGCGAGGAATTCGAGGCCGGCGCGCAGCACCGGCGGCAGGTTGAGCGACAGGTCGGCCGAGCGGCCGGTGACCTGGGCGCCGTTGAACAGCTCATTGGCCGGCAGCCGCGCGTCGACCGTGCCGGTGATGCTGCGGATGTAGAACGGGAACTGGAACGCCAGCCCCAGGCGCAGCCACGGGACCGGGCGGTACATCCCGCCGATGTTGAACGACGGCGTGAGCGCCAGCGCCTGCGCCAGCACCAGGGTGTCGAAGTCGACCTGCTCGGGCCGGCACATGACCCCGGTGCACGAGGACAGCATGATGCGCGAGCGGAAGTACACCAGCATCAGCTGCGGCCCGATGCCAAGCTGCAGCTTGTTCTTGAGCAGGCTGAACGCCGCCACCGGGTTCAGCACCGCGAGCAGCGTCGAGTGGCCGACATCGCCGTCGTGCAGCGCGATCAGCTGGTAGCGCTGCGGCGAGACCTCGGGGACCTCCTGCAGGTGCTGCTCGGAGTCGTACTGTCCTTGCGGGTAGCGCGGCAGCCCGGTGTAGGGGATCCACACGCCGAAGCCGAACGACATGCTGCCCCACGGCCGCAGGAGCTTCTTGGCAAAGCCGAACTGCGGGATCGCCAGCGGCGCGCCGCCCAGGGGATTGTTGTCGTTGCTGACCGGGGGCCGCATGATGCCGTTCTCATCGCGGGTGTAGGTCACGTGCTGCAGCACGAAGCCGACATCGAGGAGCCCGCTCCAGCCGGAGCTGCCCGGGTCGATCGCGGCGACCCCCGCCGGGTTGTAATAGATGGCGTTTAGATCGTCGGCCCCGGCGACCAGCGCCCCGCCGCGCCCGAGCGCCCGAGCGCCGTGCGGGGTCACGAACATGCCCGCCGCCCGGGCCTCTGCCGCCGATCCCAAGAGCACCCCCGCGCCGACCAGGGCAGCCAGGGCATATGAAGCCGCGCGCCGCGCGACCGTTCCGAGGGTGAGCAAGGGCGAATTCATGCCGCTTTGTAGCGCGCTTCTTGCTCAATGTCGAGGGGAGCTTGCAGGCTCGGGATTCGGTCGGAGACTGCCGGGGACTGCCAGGGAGGCGGCGCAGCCAGCCCTTGCCCGGCCGCTCGGCGACGCCTATTCTGGTTGCTATGCACTGGCACGGGCGCGCTCGGCGCTTCTTCGAGTTGGAATGTTTCGTGCGGACCCGCGCGCGGGGCCGGGCGAGCGGAGGGCTCCTCGCGCTTGGCCTCGGCCTGGTGGTGCTCGGCGGGGGCTGCGGCCTGTCGACGCGGGAAGCGGGCGGGACGGCCGAGGCGCTCAAGAAGCCCGAGCTCTCGTGCGTCCGCGCCGGCGCCGACCGGGTGGAGACGAGCAGCTTCCGCTCTGGCGTCCAGGGCCCAGTCAGCGGCCAAAGCAGCGCCAAGAACGACATCGTCAAGGTCTTCATGCGCAGCCCGGAAGCGGGCGGCGGGGTGACGCTGTCGTGCAAGGAGCTCGACCTTAACGGCGACGGCCGCAAGGACATGCTCGTCTACTACGACGACCACGGCCGCAAGCTGCGCGAGGAGTTCGACCACGACTTCGACGGCGTCGCCGACATGAAGAGCTACTACGAGCTCGGCCAGCTCGCCCGCCAGGAGCTCGACGTCGACTTCGATGGCAAGCCGGATCTGGTCGAGCACTTCGAGAACGGCAAGCGGGTCCGGCTGGAAAAATTCCTCGCGCTACCACCTGCAGTGACACCGCCGAGCAAGGCCGAGGGCCCGGCGAGCGGCGAGCCTGCCACGGCGGCGAGCGAGCGGCCAGGCGGCCCCGCCCCAAGCGAGCGCTCAGGAAGCCCCGCCCCAAGCGAGCGATCGGGTAGCCCCGCCGCCGGCGAGCGCTCAGGCGGCCCCGCCGCGAGCGAGCCGACGGGCGGCCCGGCCGGGGTGGGTCCCCAGGCGCCGCCAAGCTCCCCCGACCCAGCGAGCGGGCTGCCGCCGGCGGGCGGTCGCTAGCTACGGCTCCCTAAAAGTTGCACCCCACAGCGAAGCAGGGCAGGGCCCGGCAGCCCGGCGTGCAGTGAAGCTGCTAGCTCAGAGGTACTTGGGCACCGCCCAGCCCAGGCCGAGCGGTGCGCATGACTTGGCCAGGCGCTGGGCCGCGCCCCGCCAAGGCCGCGCGGCGAGTCGGGCCGGCGATTTATTTCGCCGCGGCAGAATTTCGAGTACCGTGCCGCCTAAAGGTCCGCGCCATGTCTGACACGACAACCCACGGTATTCGCGTCCAGGTCCGCACCCGCTACGCGCCGGAGCGCTCGCAGCCGAGCGCCAGCATGTACTTTTTCGTCTACAACATCACCATCAGCAACGTCGGCACCGAGCCGGCCCAGCTGATCAGCCGCCACTGGATCATCACCGACGGCAACCAGCACGTCGAGGAGGTCCGCGGACCGGGCGTGGTCGGGGAGACCCCCAGCCTGCAGCCCGGCCAGAGCTTCAACTACACCTCGGGCTGCATGCTAAGGACGCAGTTTGGCACCATGGCGGGCACCTACCAGATGGTGCGGCCCGACGGGACCCCGTTTGATGCCACGATCTCGCCGTTTGTCCTGGCGCTGCCGCACGCGATCAACTAGCTGCCGCGGGCCCGCGCTGGTCCGCGGCCACTCGGGGCGATCCGGACCGGTCCGGCTGGGCGCGCGGGTCGGGGCGCTGCTCTTCTCGCTGCTTTGGGTGATCGCGCTAAGCAGCGCCGCGGCGGCGAGCCGACCCGACGCCGGGATCGCGACCGGCCAGATTGAGGACGGCCCCGACGGTGAGAATGAAAAGGCGGCGCCCCCGGCGGGCGAGCCGGTCGACCCGGGCCGCGGCCAGGCGCGCTTCGAGGCGGCCTTGCGGCTGTTCACCGCCGGCAAGCAGCCCGATGGGGCCAGCGCCGCGGCGGCGGCCCTCGAGCAGCTGGCGCGCGAGCTGCCCGCGGACGAGATCGCCCCGGAGGCGCTCTTCGAGGCCGCCCAGCTCAACGACGAGCAGCTCGGCCGCCCCGACCAGGCCGAGCGACTCTACGAGGCCCTGCTGCGCGGCTACCCGAGCAGCCGCCTGGTCCGCCGGGCGGAGAGCCGCCTGGGCCAGCTGCGCGAAGGGCTGCGCACCGGGACCGACGCGCTCATCCGGTTTCAGCGCATCATCCGCGCGACCTCCGAGGGCAGCGCCGAGCGCATCGCCCAGCTGAGCGCGCTCTTGCGCGAGCGGCCGGAGTTCGCGCTCGCCGATCAGACCCTGTACCTGCTCGGCTCGGCGCAGCTGCGCGCCGGACAGGACGAGGCGGCGGCGGGCTCGTTCGCCACCCTGTTTTCCCGGTTCCCGGCGAGCGAGTGGGCGGCCTACGGCCACAAGGCGCAGGCCGACGCGCTCGCGAATGAACTGCCTCAGGCCGAGGTATTGATCGCG
>DAOMZC010000749.1:0-3774 GCA_035437965.1 Pseudomonadota bacterium | reverse complement strand
GTGGTTCGTGCTAAAAACTGGGGATGCGAGCAATCCTCCAAGACAGCCCCGGTGGTCCCGAGACCCTCTACCTGGGCGAAGCGGCGGCGCCGAGCTGCGGCCCGGGTGAGGTCCGGATCGCGGTGCGCGCCACGGCGGTGAACCGCGCCGACGTCTTTCAGCGCTGCGGGCAGTACCAGCCGCCCGCGGGCGCCTCTACGATCCTCGGGCTGGAGGCGATGGGGGAGGTCGCCGAGCTCGGGTCGGACGCCGCCGCCTGGCTGCGCCCGGGGCAGCGGGTGATGGCGCTGCTCACCGGCGGCGGCTATGCCGAGCAGGTGGTGGTGCCGTGCGGCCAGGTGATGCCGGTCCCCGAGGGGCTCACCGATGAGCAGGCGGCGGCGATCCCCGAGGTCTTTCTGACCGCCTACCTGAACCTGTTCTGCCTGTGCGGGCTGCGCCTGCCCGAGTCGACCCCGGAGCACGGCTGGAAGAGCGAGCCGCTGCTCGGCACCGTGCTGCCGCGGCCGCAGTCGGTGCTCATTCACGGCGGGGCGTCGGGCATCGGCACCGCGGCGCTGCAGCTGTGCCGCGTCGCCGGCGTCACCACCTACTGCACCGTCGGCGCCGACGAGCGGGTGCAGAGCTGCCGCGACCTCGGCGCGGCGGCGGCGTGGAACTACCGCAGCACCGATTTCGTCGCCGCGGCGCTCGCCGCCACCGAGCAGCGCGGCGTCGACATCATCCTGGACTGCATCGGCGCCAGCTACCTCGAGCGCAACCTGCGCGCCCTCGCTCTCGACGGGCGCCTTGTGTGCATCGGCCTGCTGGGCGGGAGCCGCGGCGAGCTCGATCTGGGGCTGCTGCTCAGGCGCCGCCTCCAGATCATCGGCTCGACGCTGCGGGCGCTGCCGGCGGGCCGCAAGGCGGCGCTCGTGCGCGAGTTCAGCCGTGAGGTGCTGCCGCTGTTTGCCTGCAAGCAGCTCCGCCCGATCGTCGATCAGGTGCTGCCGCTCGCCGAGGCGGCCCGGGGCCACCAGGCGCTCGACCAGCACCACGTCGGCAAGATCGTCTTGAAAGTGAGCTGACTGTCGCCCCGCGCTCGCCCGGCGGTCCTTGGGGTAAAATGATCGCCAATGGCCGACGTGATGGCGCCCGATACGATGGCGCCCGACATGATGGCGCCCGACATGATGGCGATCGTGAGCAAGGCGGTGTTCGACAAGGACGCGCCGGCGGCGAAGCTCGGCGCGGTGCTGCCGATGAACGTCTATCGCAGCGCCAGCAAGCACCTGTCGCGCCTGCAGTCGGGCAGCCGGCTGTTCCTGGTGACCGTCCGCCCGCCCGCCGAGGCGCTGTGGCTGGTCGCCGTCCTTTCGGAGCTCAAGTTCGACGGCGAGAAGTGGCAGGCGGCGCGCAACCGCTACCCGCTTACCGATATCAGCGCGCTCAAGAGCCAGCTGAAGTTCGAGTCGGGAAAAGGGCTGGTCGCGGCCAAAGGGGCGCTCGGCATGTCGCTGCAGACGCCGCGGGTGCTGCGCCCGGAAGATTCAGCGCTGCTGCTGCACGCCGCGGGTCCGCCGCCGTCGCCGCGGGTCCGCGCGCCCGGGCCGATCAACCTCGCTGCCCATGATGCGACGAGCCCCCTGCCCTGCCTGTGCAGCAAGTGCCTGCCGGGTGCCGCGGAGACTGTAGAGGTGGCGGGGGCGAGCTACCTGCGCGCCCAGGCCGAAGCGCACGGTCGCGTCCTGCGGTTCTGGGTGCCGGCCGAGCTGAAGGCCGAGCTGCCCGCGGTCACCCAGGCGGTGCTCGCGCGCATGCAGGAGAACCTGAAGCCGCTCAAGCAGCCGGCCGGCGACAAGCCGGGTTCGTCGTAGGCCCCGGGCCAAGCCGAGCTGCCCCCCGGCGACAATCCGGGTTCGTCTTAGGCCCCGGGCCAAGCCGAGCTGCCCCCCGGCGACAATCCGGGTTCGTCTTAGGCCCCGAGCCAAACACGGCGGGACGCAGGCGCGGCGGTTGCCCGGGCCGCAGCGTTACTTCTTGCCGGGGCGGCTTGGGCCCTTGTCCTTGCTCGCGGGCTCGCTGTCGCGCCACGGCGGCGGCAGGATCGGCGGGCGCTCGCTGACCCGCTGGGCCCGCTGGAGCTCGATCTCGGTGAACAGCACGGCCGGCGCCACCGTCGAGACCGGGATCAGACCCGACTCGGCGCCGCAGTAGCCGTTGAAGACGCCGACGGTGTCCGAGGCGGCGATGATCTTGGCCACGCTCGACAGCGGCGTGCCGACCATCTCGACGCCGCGCACCAGCGACTCCTCGCCGGTCTTGGCGTCGACCCGGAAGACCATGGTCGGCTGGCCGCGGAAGGTCTGGCTGCCGAAGCCCGCGGTGTTGGTCGAGCCGCCGAGGATGTCGCGGATGATCAGCCCATAGGGCTTGCCCTGCCGCCGCACCTCGGCCAGAAGCTGCGCCTTGAGCTCGGCGAGCGGTACCGTGCGGGTCGCCCGTACCACCAGGTTGGCCATGCGGCCCGTCGGATCGTTGGTCCCCTCGGCGCGCGCGTGGCCGTTGCTGCGCATCGACCCGAGGACCGGCGTGCGCGACTTGAGGTAGTCGCGCAGGACGCCCTTGTCGATCAGCGTCACCGCGCGCGCCGGGGTGCCCTCGTCGTCGGTGCGGTAGAAGCCGTTGAGCGGGATGTTGCCGCTTGGGCTTAACGCCAGCGTCGGGTCGTCGATGACCGAGAGGAAGTCGGGCAGCACCCGCTGGCCGATCTGGCCCTTGAACGTCCGCCCCTCCTGCTCGCTGATCTGGCGCTCGCCCTCCAGGCGGTGGCCCATCGTCTCGTGGAAGAAGACCCCCGCCGCCTCCTCCATCAGGATGGCCGGGCCGGTGTAGGGGTCGACGGCCGGAGCGGCGACGAGCTGCTTGATGTCGGCGGCGAGGCCGTCCATCGCGGCGACGAGCTCGGCGCGGCGCGGCAGCTGCGCCTCGCTGCGGCCGAAGTAGTCGCGCTCGTTGGTGAGCAGCTGGCCGTCCTTGGCGCGCGACTGCGCGACCAGGTGCACCCCGTAAAGGGTCCGGTGCTCGACGACCTCGGCGCCCTCGCTGGAGACGTAGTAGCGGCTTACCCGGTCGGCGCTGAGCTTGACCTCGCCGTCGAGCAGCGGGGCCTGCTTGAGGCGCTCGCCGATCTGGCGCACCGAGTCGACCATGCCCGGGGTGTCGACGACGAACGCCGGCGGCGGCAGGATGAGGTGCTGCGGCGCCTCCTTGGAGAAGCTCGGCAGCTTGTCTTCGGGCTCGACGTCACGCACGCCGCGGGCGCGCTTGCTGGCGTAGGCGGCCAGGGCCGCCTTGTACTTTTGATCGGTGATGAGCCACAGCGTGCCGCGCAGCGCCTCGAGGTTGTCGTCGAGCGGCGCGTCCTTGCTGACCTCGGCCAGGCTCAGCGCCAGGTCGGCGTTGCCGTCAGAGCCGTCGGCGCTGGTGTTGTCGAAGTCGTAGCTGCCGACGCGGACCTCGACGTGAACGGCGCGCTGCCGGTCGTGGCTCTGGGTGAACACCGCGCCGAGCTTGCCGATGACGTCGTGCGACTCGCTCTCGCGCAGGGTGTAGCTGATGAAGTACGGGGCCTCGTAGCCGCGCAGCCGCAGGCGCGCCATCGACCGCCCGAGCTCCTGCTTGAGGGCGGCGAGCAGCGGCGGCGGCTCGGCGGCCGCCGGGGTCGTCGCCGGGGTGGAAGGGCCCACGGCGCCGACCGGCTGGTCATGTCACACCCGCAGCCCACCGCCGCGC
>DAOMZC010000748.1:0-3775 GCA_035437965.1 Pseudomonadota bacterium | reverse complement strand
ATCCGTCCAACATCGAGATCCGGAATGTGTTTTAGGAAGGGTGCACATGACACAGACTCGCGGCAGTGAACTTGCGCGTCAGCGGCTCCGGAGCGCTCTTAGGGGGGGCTCTCTGTGCGGGCTCCTTTTCCTCTGCGGGCTTGTCGGCTGCGCTTCGGACTCGCGTCCGGTGGTGGTCATCTCGGTAAGCGGACTGACGCCCCTTGTGCAGAGCCTGCGCGCCACCGTCACCTTGGGCGCGCAGACCGACGTCGAGGTCTTCACCAGCGGACTCGGTCAGTTCGGCCTGCGGCTGCCGACGGGCGCCAGCGGTCCCCTGAGCTTGACCCTGGAGGCGCTGCGCAGCGACCAGTGCATCATCGCCAGCGGCAACGGCAACCTCACTGTGGAGGGCGGCCAGAGCCGGCTCGACCTCGGCATCAGCCTGACCCAGCTGGCCTCGCCGGCGTGCGGCGGGGAGGACCTCGGCGGCACGCCCTCCTCGATCACCGTGACCAAGTTGGCCAACGGCACCAGCAACGGAGTGATCACCTCGACGCCGGCCGGCATCAGCTGCGGCACCGCCTGCAGCGCCACGTTTCCGCCGGGGACCACGGCCACCTTGAGCGTCGTCCCCGACTACCGCTCGCTGTTCCTCGGCTGGTCGGGAGCCTGCACGGCCGTCGGCGGCAGCTGCTCACTTTCGGTGAGCTCGGCACTCACCGCCACGGCGCGCTTTGGCACCACCACTTGCAGCCTGGACCGCGTCTGCCAGAAGCTCCCGACGCCGCTGCCGGCGATCAAGTGGCGCGCGGTCTGGGGGACCTCGGCGACCAACGTCTGGGTGGTCGGCGCCGGCGGCAACATCATGCACTGGGACGGCGCCTTGTTTACGGCAGTCCAGAGCGGGACGACCAGCGACCTGTTGAGCATCTGGGGCTCGGGTCCGAACGACTTCTGGATCGGCGCCGACAGCGGGCTCGTACTGCGGTGGAACGGGACCGCCTTCACCCAGCGGACGCTCGGCACCACGCTGGGGATCTCGGGAATCTGGGGCAGCGGCGTAAACGATGTCTGGTTCCTCGACGGCTCCACCAGTCTATTTCACTACACGGGTACTGGCTTCCCGCCGATCGCGACCGGCTCGGGCTCGGGCCTGACCGCGATCTGGGGCAGCAGCGCGAACAACTTCTGGGTGACCACCCTGAGCGGGAACGTCGTGCACTATGTCGGCGCCGGCTTCGCGCTCGGCCCGAGCAGCACCACTTCGCTCCTGACCGGGATCTCGGGCTCGGGCGCGACGGATGTGTGGGCGGTCAGCGCGTATAACTCGATGGCGATGGGGGCGTCGATCATCCACTACGACGGCGCGAACTGGCAGACCATCGTCAGCAACATCCCGGACTTTCTGTTCGGGGTCGCGGTCACCGCGGGTGAGGTGTGGGCTGTCGGCACCAACGGCGCGCTGTGGCGCTCGACCGGCGGGGCGTTCACCCGCCAGAGCACCGGCTCGACCAGCAACCTGAACGCAGCGTTCACCAGCATTGCCAGCGAAGTCTGGGCCGCGGGAGACTCCGGGGTCATCCTGCGCCGCGAGCCGTAAGCCGCGCCGTCCGCCGGAACTCCGGCGTACTCCTATTTCAGCTCGTCCTGGGTGAAGAAATCGCACAGCTCCTGGTGCTGCGCGCGCGCGTCCTTTCGCCCGAGCTCGATGAGCTGCGCCGCGAACTCACCATCAAACAGGACATAGGAAAGGAGGTCCGCCTCGTTGTCATTTTGGTCGGCGACTTTATGCAGCAGCCGCGACACCATGCCGGAGGCGCGCTGGCCGAACTGCTTGCTGCGCACGTACTCCGCCGCCATCTTTCCCATGTTCTGCGACGAGCGCACCAGCAGCGCGCGCAGCGGACGCAGGCCGCGCTCTGGATCTTTGTGGCCCATGGCGCGGTTGATCTCGGGCACGAACTCGGGGCCGTAGCGGCGCTGGCCGGCGAGCAGCAGCTCGTTTATCCGCTGCAGCCGCTCGATGTCGTTCTCGACCCGATCGAGCAAAAGGGAGTTCAGCGCCTTGCCGACCAGGAACGCCGGCCCCGGCATGCGCGCCTGCGGGTCGGGGAGCTCGGGCAGCTTGGGAACCTCATCGATGTAGCGCGGGCTTATCACCAGCACGCGGTTGGCGCCCAGGTGGCGGGCCGGCGACAGCGGCACGTTCTGGCGCAGACCGCCGTCGCAGTAGAACTCGCCGTCGATGCGCACCGCCGGGAACATCAGCGGGATCGCCGCCGAGGCAAGCGCGTGCGAGATGCGCAGGGAGACCCGCCGCGCCACGACCTTGGGATCGCGCGACCAGCGCGGCAGCCCGGGCTCGTGCCGGGAGACGAAGACCAGGGTGTTGCCGGTCGCGATGTGCGTGGCCGAGACGGTCACTCCCCACAAAAGTCCGCTGCGCAGGTGCTCCTCGATGCGGGCGAACGGGATGCTGTCGCGGATTATGTGTTCCATGCCCACCGGATCGATCACGCCGCCGTAGCGCTCGTCGGCGACTTCGCTCTGTAGCGGCGCGGTGCCCAGGGCGCTGCGCAGGAACTTGCTGACGTGGGCGGGGTTTATGCGCACCACGTCGTCGACGCGCAGCGAGCGCCAGCTGTTGGTCAGGCGCTCGATGCGGGCGCGCGGGGCGTCGGCAAAGGCCGCCAGGGCGCAGCCGTTGATCGCGCCTACCGAGGTCCCGCAGAAGATGTCGATGGGCGGATCGCGGCCCAGATCGCGGGCGACGTCTTCGGCGATGTGCTGGAGGATGCCGACCTCGTAGGCGCCACGAGCGGCACCGCCCGCCAGGACCAGGGCGACCCGGCCCGGGGTGGGGTAAAGGTAGGAGGGCCGATCGATAAGCATCACCTTACTTTAGGGGCCAGGCGACGCATCTACAATCCCAAGCTGGCCCGGCTCGACTCAGTCGGGCGGCGCGGCGAAGCGGGCGCGCGCCGCTTCCAGCGCTTGCCGCAGGGCGTGGGCGCTGTGCTCGGTGCCCAGACAAATCTCGGAGTCCGGGCGGCTCGCGTCGCGCACCGCGACCCCCTCGGCGTCATCGGAGTCCAGGGTCAGGTAGGGCTCGAGTACGCAGTCGAGGGGAAAGCTGTGGATGCGCGTCGGGATGAGCAGCGCCGTCTCGGTGACGCGCAGGCCGTGCGCGCTCACCTTCACTATGTAGCCGTCCGCGAGCAGCCCGATGAGCGCCGCCAGCGGCAGGCAGCCAAGGACGACCGCCCACGCCCCGGCGCCCGCCAGCCAGCGCCACCAGACGACCAGCGGCGGGCACAGCGCCAGCCCGAGCAGCAGGTGCCAGCCGCCGCGGCCGGCGCGCAGGTCGTCATAGGCCCCGGCGAGGCACGCCAGCATCGCGGTGACCGTCGGAAACAAGAGGCCCGAGCGGCGCGCGATGAGCCCGAGCGACGTACCGCAAAGCCCCAGCACCAGCAGCGCCATCCCGGCGCCAACCCAGCCCAGGTGCCCAGACCAGCCGACGATGGTCACGTGCTCGTCGCGCGACCGGACCCAGAAGCCGTGCGGCGGCAGCCCGTGTGCCCAGGTGCTGGGGTCGGCGGTCATTTATGGGACCGCCTGTTTGTCACGCAGCGTCGCCCGGTCTGCGCAGCCATCTTTTTATCTTAACTCTTGCTGGCTCTTGCTGGCCCTTGCTGGCCCTTGCCGGTGCGCCCCCGCCAGGAGAGCTCGGCGGCCCGCGCCTCCAGCTCGGTGGTGGCGGCGCTCAGGCAGCCGAGGATCTCGGCGGTCA
>DAOMZC010000747.1:0-3776 GCA_035437965.1 Pseudomonadota bacterium | reverse complement strand
CGTCTACCTGTCGCCGCCGGCGCCGCTGCAGTCGTCGTCGCCGGCGCTGTGGTCGTGGCTGCTCCTGCCGGCGCGCTTCCGCGATCAGGTGGTGGGCCTGCTGGCAGTGGCGCCCAAGCTCGGGTCGCAGCTGTTCACCAGCGACGACGAAGAGCTCCTGCGCACCATCGCCAACCAGGCGGCGCTCGCCCTGCAGTGCGCCAGCGCCTCCGAGCAGATCGAGTCCCTGCGCCGCGCCCAGGAGGACGCCTTCCGCGAGCAGCTCGGCGCCGCCATCGGCACCATCGCCGCCGAGATCGCCCACGAGATCCGCTTCCCGATCAACTTCTTCCGCATGCTCGTCGAGCGCCAGAGCAAGGCCCTGCAGCAGGGGCGCAGCCTGACCGCCGCCGACCTCGACGAGGACCTCGACATCGGCCGCGAAGAGGTGGAGCGCCTGGAGCGCATGGCCGACCAGATGCGCCGCATCGCCCAGAGCCGCGGCATCGACCGCCAGCCGCTGCGCGTGCGGTCGCTCATCGATCACGTAAAGCTCCTTCTGCGTGACCGCCTGCACGACCGCCTGATCGAGGTCGACGTCGGCTCCAGCTTCGAGGTGACCGGCGACCGCGACGCCCTCACCCAGATCCTCTTGAACCTCATCGCCAACGCCCTGGACGCCTGCCCGGTCCCCGGCCGCGTCGGCGTCACCGCCAACCCCGAGCCCGACGGGCGGCTGCGGCTCCTGGTGTGGGACAGCGGCCCTGGCTTCGCGGTCGAGGTGGGCAAGCTGTTCCAGCCCTGGTTTACCACCAAGCCCAAGGGCTCGGGCCTCGGGCTGCCGATCACCCACCGCCTGGTGCGGGCGCACGGCTGGGAGATCTCGGCCAGCCGCCGCGGCGACCGCACCTGCTTCGACGTGCTGATCGCCGCCGGCGAGTGGAGCCGGCGCGAGAGCAGCAACTCGCTCAGCGACGACACCGAAGTCGACGATCCCTCCGAAGACGCGCGCGTCCACGCCTAGGGTCGCCGGGGTCAGTCTGGCTGCCGGGGGTCGCGCCGGCGACCTTGCTCGCGGCGGCGAAACCTGATTTTATGGCCCCATGCTGATGACCTTCTTCCGTGAGGAACACGAGATCTTTCGCAACTCGGTGCACCAGTTCCTGGAGCAGGAAGTGGTGCCCCACGTAGACGAGTGGGAGCGCAATGAGCTGTTCCCGCGCGAGATCTACAAGCGCTGCGGCGAGCTCGGCTTCCTCGGCGCCCACTACCCCGAGGACGTCGGCGGCAGCGGCGGCGACTGGTGGTACGCGGCGGCGTGGGGCGAGGGCCTGGTGCGCGGCCGCTGCGCCGGCATGGCGATGGCGCTGATGGTGCAGACCGACATGGCGACGCCGATCATCGGCGAGCTCGGCACCCGCGAGCAGAAGGACGAGTTCCTCGCCCCGGCGCTGAGCGGCGACAAGATCGCCGCCCTCGGGGTCAGCGAGCCCAACTGCGGCAGCGACGTCGCCAGCATCCGCACCACCGCCCGCCGGGTCGAGGGCGACTACGTGATAAACGGCGCCAAGTGCTGGATCACCAGCGGCACGCGCGCCGACTTCATCACCCTGGCGGTGCGCACCGGCGCCGAGCCGAGCGGCTTCGGCGGCATCTCGCTCATCACCTTCCCGACCGACGTGAAGGGCTTCAAGGTCACCCGCAAGATCAAGAAGATGGGCAACCACTCCTCGGACACCGCCGAGCTGTCGTTCGAGGACTGCCGCGTCCCCGCCCGTTACATCCTGGGCGAGGAGAACCACGGCTTCTACTACATCATGACCAACTTCCAGGGCGAGCGCCTCATCGCCGCCTGCAGCGCCGTCGCCGGGGCCCAGCGGTGCCTGGACGAGACCATCCAGTACACCACCGAGCGCACCGCGTTCGGCCGCCCGATCCTCAAGTTCCAGGTCTGGCGCCACCAGTTCGCCGAGCTGCAGACCGAGATCGAGGCCGCGCGCTGGCTGACCTACCGCGCCGTCGACCTTTACAACCGCAAGGAAGACGCGACCAAAGAGATCACGATGGCGAAGCTGTTTGCCGGCGAGCTCGCCTGCAAGGTCGCCGACCGCTGCCTGCAGGCCTACGGCGGCTTCGGCTACGCCGAGGAGTTCCCGATCTCGCGCTACTACCGCGACGTGCGCCTCATCACCATCGGCGGCGGCACGAGCGAGATCATGAAGGAGATCCTCTCCAAGCGCCTCGGCTGGGGCTAGCCGGGGCGGGCCGAAGCGGCTCGTGGCGCGTCCAGAGCAGCCGCCGGCTAGCCGGGGCGGAGACGAGCCGTGGTGGCGAAGGTCCACGTATCGCCGACCAGCAGAGCGGGCACCGATGACCTGGGGTGAGAGCAGCAGCGGCAAAGGACCACGTGTCGCCGGCCAGCGGAGCGCACACCGGTGACCCGGGGTGAGACGAGCCGTCGTGGCAAAGGACCAGGTGTCGCCGGCCAGCGGAGCGGGCGCCGGTGACCCGGGCTGGAGACGAGCCGTGTCTGGTCGTGTTTGCCCGCGCCCCGGTGGCGGGGCAGGTCAAGACGCGGCTGTGCACCCCGGTGGCGGCGGCCGAGCCCGGCGCTCCCGCCGCGCTGACGGCAGAGCAGGCGGCGGCGGTGCACGCCGCGTTTGTGTCCGACGTGTGCCGGACCGGGAAGCGCAGCGGCATCCCGCGCCGCCGCTTGTATGTGGCCGGCGACGCGGCGCATCCGCAGCTGGTCGGCATCGCCAGAGACCACGGCTTCGCGATCCGGGCGCAGGCGGGGGCGGACCTTGGGGCGCGCATGGCCGCCGCGATCGCCGACGAGCTGGCCGCCGGGGCAAGCGCCGTGGTGCTTGTCGGCACGGACTCGCCGACGCTACCGCCGGCCTACCTGCAGCGCGCGGCGGCCTGGTTGGGCGACGGCGCCGAGGTGGTGCTCGGACCGGCGGCCGATGGCGGCTACTACCTGGTCGGCGCCCGCCGGCCGCTCCCGCAGCTGTTCGCCGCCGGGATCAGCTGGGGGACGCCGCAGGTGCTGCCCGCGACGCTCCTGCGGCTGCGCGAGCTCGCCGCCACCGGCACCCGGGTGGCGCTGCTGCCGTTTTTTTACGACGTCGACACCCCGCAAGACCTGTGGCTCCTCGCCTGTCACCTGCGCCTGGCGGCGGCGCAGGCCCCAGCGGCGGAAGCCTCGGAAGCGGCCCGGCCTGATCAAGCAGAGCAAGGTAGTAGCGGGACCCGCGGGTCCGCGCACCCTGTCGCTGATGCTTCCACGGTTGACGCGGCTCGCACTGGTGGCGGGCCTTCTGCGGCGGACCTGGCTGCCATGGATGCGCTGACCAGGCTGCACGCGCCTGCGACCTGCGCCGTCCTGGCGGCGCTCGGCTGGCTGGAGGCCGCTGCACCCGCGCCCGGCTCCCCCGAAGAGTAGCCGCGACGCGGAGCCTCGGCCGGCGGCGCCCCTACTTGAACGTAATCGAGGCCGGCACCATGGACATGTCCTGCGGCGGCTTGTCGGTCGCCAGCCGGATCGCGACCCCGGTCGCCACCACCGCGGCGACGCCGGCGCCGATCCCCGCCCACACGTACCAGCGACGGTACCAGGGTGTCTCCTTGCCCTCCCGCGGCAGCCGCGCCGTCACCTCGACCAGGGAGTCGGGCATGACGCTGATCGAGGCCTGGAAGGGCAGGAACTTGTCCTTCTCGATGAGCAGGCGGTAGTTGCCCTCAATCCGGGTATCGCGGCTGAGATCATTCTGCAGAAGACGCAGTCGCTCGTAGAG
>DAOMZC010000746.1:0-3776 GCA_035437965.1 Pseudomonadota bacterium | reverse complement strand
CCCGCCGCGCTGGCCGTCACGGTGGCTGTCGCCGCGGCGCACCCCGGCCGCGCGGTACGACGAAGCGGGCGGCGGCGGGGGTTTGCGGGGTGCGGCATGGCTGACAGCTTAACGCTTTGCTCTTCCGGCCGTGCGCCTAGACGAAGCGGAACGCGTCTTTCATCGTGCAGCGCCGCTCGCGGGTGAACGACAGCGCCGTGGTCATGCCCTCGCCGGTCGGCGAGGCGATGGTGAACGAGGTGTAGCCCTCGCCGTTATAGCCAAGGCCGGCCAGGCTGCTGCCGTTTTTGACGTAGATGCTGACGTTGATCACCCGCCCCATCGCCGACAGCGCCTCGACGGTCTGCGAGTACATGACGGCGGTGTGGCCGAAGCCGTGCTCGCAGCGCACCGCCCCGGCGATCGCGGCGCTCACGTCGGGGTAGCGGCACAGGCCGAGCACCGGCATGAGCAGCTCGTGCTGGATGAACGGGTGCTGCTCGGGCACGTCGGCGATGAGCAGGCGGCACTCGTCGGACACGTGGACGCCGATCTGCTTGGCGATCAGGCTGGCGTTCTTGCCGACCCAGTCCTTATTGACGTGCTCGCCGTCGAGGATGACCTTCTCCAGCGCCGCCACCTGGCGGTCCGAGAGCAGGTAGCAGCCGAGCCGCGCGAGCTCCGCCTTGAGCGGGTCGGCGATCTTGTCGACGGCGCAGATTTCCTTCTCGGCGACGCAGACGATGTTGTTGTCGATCGAGGCCCCTTCGATGATGCCGCGCGCCGCGACATCGAGCCGCGCCGTCGCATCGACCACCGCCGGCGGGTTGCCCGGCCCGGCGCCGATCGCCCGCTTGCCCGAGGTCATCGCCGCCTTGACCACCGCCGGCCCGCCGGTGACCACCAACAGCCGCACCCCCTTGTGGGTCATCAGCTTCTGGGCGCTCTCGATCGTCGGCTCGGCGAGGTTGCACAACAGGTTCGCCGGCCCGCCGCTGGCGACCACCGCCTCGTTGAGCAGGTGGACGAACCAGGCGCAGGTCCGCCAGGCGTACGGGTGGTTGTTGAACACCACCGCGTTGCCGCCGGCGAGCATGCCGATGCCGTTGTTGAGGATCGTCTCGGTGGGGTTGGTCGTCGGGGTGATCGCGCCGATGACCCCGTATGAGGCGCGGTCGATGACGGTCAGGCCGTTGTCACCGGTAAACGCGATGGGGCGCAGGATCTCGACCCCGGGGGTCTTGTTGGCGACGAGCGCGTTCTTCTTGAGCTTGTCCTCGACGCGGCCAAAGCCAGTCTCGGCCACCGCGTACTCGGACAGCGCGCGCAGGTTGTCGTGGGTGACCTTGCGCATCGCAGCGACGATCTTCTCGCGCGTGGCGACGGGCACCCCGCTGTAGAGCTCGAACGCCTTGCGCGCCGCCACCACCGCCGAGTCCATGTCGTGAAAAAGACCGAGGCTGGCGCGCGGGATCTTGGCGTCCTGGCGGCGTCCCGGCGCCGCGGCGCGCAGGTGCGGCGGCACGAAGCCGGTCGAGCTCGCCGGTGCCGGCTGCGGCGACCCCGGGGATCCCCCAGAGGATCCTGAGGACCCCGAGGGACGAAAGGCGCCGACCCCCGTGCTCACGCCCCGCTCGGTCGCCTGCAGCATCGCCTGGAGCGGCGGCTTGGTGTTGGCCTCGGAGCCGAGACGGGAGACCACCTTGTCGACGATCTCTTGGATGCGCTGTTCGTCCAGTTGCACGGCCCGAATTCTCCAGTTGCCAGATGGTTGAAGGAGCTGGCGTCAGCTCCCGTGACCCGATAAACAGCGACCCTGCCCCGCTCGGCGCTGCGCCGCCCGCTCGGGCACCGGGCCAGAGCAGGGCTGCGCTGCCGCCGCGGGCAAGGCTAGCGCCGGCGCCGCGCCGCTCAGCTCTTTGTGTAGTGCGCCTTGCCGTCCATATCGACGGCGTCGACGATCGCCATGATCGTGGCGTCGACCGGCCGGTCCTTGGTCGCGACCGTCTGCCGCGCCGACGAGCCCGAGGCATACAGCACGACCTCGCCGACGCCCGCGCCCACCGCATCGGCGGCCACCACCGGCGCCGCGCTGGTCGGCTTGCCGGCTGCGTCGCACGGCTTGACGAGCAGGAACTTGAGGCTCCTCAGCTCCTCTTCCTTGCGGCTCGCCACCACCGTGCCTACCACCAGGCCAAGGACCATGGCGGGCTACTTGTCCTTGGCGCCGGCGTTGGAGCTGCCGGAGCGGCCCAGCGGCAGCACCTGATCGATGTTCTGGTGCGGGCGCGGGATCACGTGCACGCTGACGAGCTCTCCGACGCGCTCGGCGGCGCGCTGGCCGGCCTCGGTGGCCGCCTTGACCGCCGCGACGTCGCCGCGCACCACCGCGGTCACGTAGCCGCCGCCGATCTTCTCGAACCCGACCAGCTCGACCCGGGCCGCCTTGACCATCGCGTCGGCGGCTTCGACCATCCCGACAAACCCCTTGGTCTCAATCATTCCAAGCGCATCAGCCATTTTCTGTATCCCTTGCTCTTTGGTGAGTGAAGCTACTTGTCGACGAACTTATCAAAAGTCTTGCCGGTGATCGAATCGAGGGCCGCGTTGGCAGCGGCCGCCGCGGCGTCGATCTCGGCCTCGGGGCCGGCCATGTAGAGGCGGCCGAAGGCGCCAAACGGGGTCACCGACACGAGGAACACCCGCGCCGCCTTCTCCGCCTCGTTGGCGGCGAAGGCGACGTAGCCGGCGGGCTCGGTCTCCAGGATGAACAGCGACTGCCCGGGCAGGATCATCATGCCCTGCGAGTTGCGGTTGATGATCTGCGACTGGTAGGGCTCGATGGCGCGGATGATCTGGTTGGTGAGGACCTTGGGCTTGTAGCGATCGCCCTCGCTGACGCCCAGGTGCTGGAGGATGGCGGCGCCGGCCTGGCGGACCTCGCCCTGGTCGTGCTCGTGCACCTCCAGGAGGCCGTAGGCGCGCTCGACGATCTGCAGGGCCGGGGTCACCCGGGTGGCCTTGAGGGCGACGTCGGTGACGCGGTTGATGGCGATGCCCGGCGCGATCTCGACGAACAGCGAGGCCATGCCGGGGACCGGCAGGAAGCCGCGGGCAGTCTTGCCGATAAAGCTGGCGAGCTGCGGCTGAAGCGCGTCGAGGAAGGTATAGGTACGCAGCGTAGTAGCGGCCATGGCTCCGATTCCCAAAAGGTGGCGCGAAGTTAACAAAGCCGACCCCGGGGGGTCAACGCCGATTGCAGCGGGCGCCCCGAGCGGCGCCTGGTCCCGGCCCGGCCCCGCCCTGCGGCGCGCGGGCTTTGGCCGATTCAGGTCGATTTGAGCCGGTTTAGGCCGATTTGGACCGATTCGGGACGATTTTGATTTTGGCTCAGCGGCATCAGGAAGGGCCGTGGGCCCCCGTGTCGACAAGATCCACGAGCTCGATGGGGCCGAGGTCGCGGCCGAGGAAGCGGGCCCCGACCTCGGCGACGCGCGCCTCATCGGTGACGAAGCAGCGGAGCCGATCGGTGGCGCGGCGGCGCGGCGGCTGCCCGGGAGTCAGCTGGTCGGGGAGCGGGTCTGGGGACAAGAGCTGGCGACTGGCAAGCTCCGCCGCCGCCGCCTCGGCCATCGCCTGCGCCGAGTCGACGAGCGCGATCGGGTGCCCCCACAGCTCGTCGGCGACCCGCTGGAGCAGCGGCGCCAGCAGCGGGTAGTGGGTGCAGCCGAGCACCAGGGTATATTTTCTGAAAAATCAATACGTTCAAATGTTTCGTCTTCAATATATTTCTTTAA
>DAOMZC010000745.1:0-3781 GCA_035437965.1 Pseudomonadota bacterium | reverse complement strand
GGAGAGGCTCAGCCGACAGCTCGTTCTGCACCGCTCGATCCTCGGTCCTGGCTTCGGCGGCCAGTTCTACACGCGGTCCCGTAGCCGGTGGGGCCTCGGAGCGCAGAACGGTTTGAGCCCCGGCCATGGGGCGCTCGGGCGGTGTCTCGCATAGCCGGGTCGGGCTGGGAGGCGCAATCGTTGCCGTAGAGGGCGAATCCGACCGATCTGCGGATGCTGATTTTCCTGCCTCGGCGCCCGGGTCCGCGCTGGGAGGCGAAGGCTCGGCAGCGGCGATCTCCGCTGGCTTCTTCGCGACCTCGGAAGCTGCGTCTTTGATCGCTTTGTTGAGCGCGGCGAGGCCGTTCGCAAAGTATGGCGGGTGTTGCCCGACGGCAGTCGTGCCAACCGTGGAGGTAGACTCGCGGATGGTAGCCGCTACCGGGACGACCGGGGCTTCTGGACGCTGGGAGGCGGGCGTCGGGCTCTGGGGCACCCAGGCAGAGTTGGTGGCGGGGCGCGCTCTACTCGGATCGACTGAGGTCTGCGTGGGCGCGTCCTGCAGCCCTGAGGCGACTGAGGTGCCCACTGCAGAGCCTCGGTGCTGAGCCACCTGCTTGTCCGCTGTCGTCTCCCGGCGCGGCACTTGAGTGAGGTGAGCCTCCATCGCCTTGCAGAACTCCAGCAGCAGGAACAGCGTCAGCGGCGGTGCCTTGCCCTCTTTTTTCAGCTCGGCCACGGCGGGTCGGATCTTTAGATACAGCGCGCCCAGATCTCCCATCGAGCTGATGAATGCCTTGAACAGCGGCAGCCACGCTGACCAGTCGACGCCTTGCCGCTTGGCTCGCTTGGCCTCGCGCTTGCGCTGCTTGCGCGCCAGCTTGGCGGATTCCTGCAGCATGTCTGTCGACTGTCGGCGCATCTCCTCCATGCGGCGCTTGGCCTCCTCGAGGGCCTGCTTGTCTCGCTGGGCTCGTTCGGCCTGTATCAGCCCGTCGAGCCGCTCGGCGCGCTGAGCAAGCAGCTTGGCGTGCAGCCTGGCGTGCTCGGGACGTCCTGCCGTCTGCGCCAGCATGGCGTTGAGTTCATCCTCCAGCGCATCGCCGCGGGAATCGGGGGCTCCCAGGAAATAGTGCAGCATTGGCAGACCGCTGCCCGGCTTTGGTGGCACGGCGGTGCCGTCGCGGCGAACCCACAAGATTCGATATTGCTGTCCGTCTTGCAGCCGCGAGTCATCGGGCAGATGCACGGGGGTCAGCGCCCAGAAGGCTCGCTCCTCGCCCAGGCGCTTGCGGGGCGCCAAGGACGGGCGCTCGCCGGCGCGCTGCGGGGCGATGACCAGCCGATACCCCACGGCGCCCTCCGGGGCCTGCGTCGCCAGCTGGTGCTCCATGGCGACTCGCCGCTGGAGCAGCGGTGCGGCGGCGGGCGTTCCAGCGGGCACCGGGCGAGACTTGGGCTCGATGGCCGCAGTCGATTGCCCTGGGGCCGGCTGCTCAAGCTGTTGCGAGCGCTTCCGGTAGGCTTTGGTGCGGCAGCTCGGCTGGCAGTATTTGGCGTCCGGGCGCGCATCCTCCGCGAGGAACCTTCCACACACAAGGCAACTTCGAGGATCCATCCAATGTATGTTACCCGGGGGGCCTATGTTGTAAAGATGTTTCCGTGACGTGTCGATATTTGAAGGGGTAACACCGGGATGTCACCATCCGGTAATCAAGGAGCCTACATAAGTAAAATACATTACAGCTGAATAATGAAATAAGCCTCCAGCGGCGCTTCAAGTGGCCTTGAACAATGGCTTTTTTCTACTTTCCCGAGGCGGCCGAAGTGTTCCGCAGTCTGCCGAGAGCTTTCTTGCTAGCGCTCCGCCAAAGCCGACGGGCATCACGGTGCTTCGCGTTTCGTCTGCTGGTCCCAGCGCTGAATAACCGCCTCTCGGTGCGACGAAGACATGCAGGGCGCGCGTGTAACGAGATCTGGCGTCTCGTTACAGTGCCCACACTGGCATTTGCAGTTCTGTAGCCTCGGGCGCCGTAGGCTTCTTGCGGAAGGCTACATCCCACATCCACTGCAGCGTCCGAGCGGGAAAGTGCCCAAAACAATAAGCAGGGATCCCCCGTGTCGATCCGTTACGCGACACGGCACGGCCTTTCGGTTCCGCAACACGGGCTCCACCCCCCACTTGATCTCCTCAGGCGCGAGGACACCACTCCGCCCCGAAACTTCCCAATTTTCCCTGCCTCAGCCGGCAGCTAAACATGGTGCCTAAACATGGTGCCTAAACATGGTGCCTAAACATGGTGCCTAAACATTACATTTTCGCGGCGAAGTCGTTGAAAGACTTGGGGTTTTCCAAATTCCACTACAATGTCTAGGCCCCATGTTTAGCTGCATGCTTTAGCTGCATGCTTTAGCTGCATGCTTTAGCTACATGCTTTCGCACAATGAATTTTGACCTTTCCCCCGGCCGTAGTTGGGCAATGCGGAGCGGGGCTGGCAGTGCTTGCGAAGGGCTCAGCGGAAGAAGCCCGGCAGGGAGCGGAGGTCAGCCCTGGCTCGCTGGAGTCGCCCCGCCGCGGAACTGGTCGATGCGGAAGCGGACGTCCAGTGCGGCGATGGCCTCGCGCAGCAGCGGCACCGAGAAGCGGAACACGTCGCCCTGCCGGCGGCAGATGCCCGATAGGATCAGGCGCTGCGCCAGCTGGTTGAGGCTTTCGGAGAGGAGCGGGAAGCCGGCCTCGGCGAGTCGGCTGTGTAGACCGGACAGGCCAAACTGCTCCTGCTGGGCCATCAGCTACACCGCGACCTGCGCCGCTCCCTGCAGGTTCACCGCCACGCGGCTCACCAGCACCTGGCGCATGCCCTCGACCTCGCCGGGGGGACACCAGCCGCCCAGCACGGCGTCCAGGTCCTCGGCAGACAGGGTGAGGGCTCGCTCGCCGCGCAGGCGCAGCAAGAGCAGCCGGCCGGCGGCCTGCAGAAGGTCGGGCAGCCCGCCGAGAGCGTCCACCAGCCGCTCTGGCAGCGCCGCGTTCGTCCACCGGGTCCCCATACGCTCCAGGGGCTCCACCGTCAGCTGCACTGCCGCGGCGCGTTCCAGGGGTCCCCGAAACAGCAGGTCGCCGAGGTTATAGGCGGTCTCGCTCTGGGACAGCGCAGCGCGGTAGAGGGTGTCGTAGCCCGCCAGCGCCAGGGAGCAGGTTCCCTCCTGCACCAGGGCTCGCAGTTCCTCAGCGCAGGCGCGGCCCTCCTGGCGGTCGCGCTCCAGGAACTGGTCGGCCTCGTCCAGCAGGAGCAGCGCACCGGGCAGGTGTTCGCGCACAACGGCGCCAAGGACCGCGCACTGGCCCCCCAATCGTCGGGGAGCGCAGGCGCGCCTGCCCCGGCACGTCTGGAGAGCTGCTCCGCCAGTTGGCCGGGGGTGGCGACCGTCTCTCGCAGGACGGCGTAGACGGCGCGCTCGTTGCGCTCGCGACGCAGCGCCTCGGCGCGACGCAGCAGGCTCGATTTGCCGACCTTGCGCGGGCCGATGACCAGCACGGCGCGGCGCTTGCCCGCGGTGGTGAGCTCGCGAAGCTCCATATCGCGGCCGAAGAATATGCGCCGGTCCCGCACGTCGCCGCTGGTCTGGTAGGGCGACAGCGCTCGCAGGTCCGCGCGCTGCCCCCGGAGCGCGGCCAAGGCTCGCTGGGCGGCGGCGCCGTCCCTAGGTCACCCAGCGGCTGCTGGCTGCCTGTTCGGGTCGGAGGCGCGGCGAGGCTGGGCCGGCGAGCTCCTGGCGACGGCGCTTGGGGCACCTGAG
>DAOMZC010000744.1:0-3782 GCA_035437965.1 Pseudomonadota bacterium | reverse complement strand
ACCAGCTCCTGGAAGTTCTGGACGTTGCCCACGAGCGCGGAATCATCCATCGTGAAAAGTTACGGGGTCTGGTTTCCGCCGGAGAACCGGAGCTTCCCAAGCGGCGCGGAAGAAACGGCGGAACTTCTCAGCGCAGCGACTGCACCGTCTCGGCGAGGCGCAGCTCGAGGTTCTTGGCGTTGTGGGCGCTCTTCCAGTTCAGAACGACGCCCCCTTCCGGGGTGCGCTCGGCGCGGTAGGGTAGCGCATCGGGAGGACCCTGGGTGAAGCTGCCGCTCGCGCCGCGCTGCGCTACCTTGGCGGTCCACTCGGCCAGCCACTCGGGCCCGGGGGCGCTGCCCGCGGGCAGGTATACGCCCAGGTACTCCTCCATCGGCGCGACCGCGACCCCGTGCGTCACGACCGAGGTGCCGCGCCGCTGTCCGACGAGCAGAGTGAACTCGGTGCCGGGGCGGAGGCTGCCGCCGTAGCACTGGACCACCACCATGTCCGTGTAGCCAAACGGCTGCTTGAGCGGACAGGCGGCAAGCGGTTGCAGGCTGCGCGCCGCGATCGCGCCCTGGAAGTTATTTTCGCCGCTGCGCGTGCGCCAGGCGAGAACCACAATCAGGCCAAGCACAAAGAGCAAGATGATTCCGCCAACCATGGAGCTTCTCATCGGCAGTCTACCCAAGAAGCTACGGGCTTTTCCCCGGACCGACAAGGGTCAAGCAGAGCTGCCGACGGCGCCGGGTCGTGATAAAGTAGGCCATGCTCAGCGCGCTCAGTGCGTTCCTCCTTGGGTACTTGCCGACGACTCTTGGGGCCTACTTCAACGGTCGTGAGCTCACCGCAGCGCTCGCGAACCGGGACGGTGACGAGCTGGCGCTGCGGGTCCGTCGCCGGCAGCAGGACCTCGACGCGCGCGGCGAGCAGCTTGCCGGCGAGCTGCACCAGATTGCCGAGCTCCTGGCCGCCGCCGCCGTGGACGCGCCGGCGCTGCCCGCGACGCCGCCGCAGTATCACCGCTTTTGCGAGCAGCTCTTCGACGCCATGCAAGATAAGCTCCGGCGCGAGCCGCTCCTTGGCGCGCTCTATCTGCTCGGCTTCATCCTTGGGGATGCCTGGGCAACGCTCAACCTGAGCGGCCTCGTGTCCTATTTCCTCGCCGCCAGCCCGCAGGAGCCCTTTGTGAACGCGCAGGCCGCCGCGCTCGCCGAGGAGCTGCAGAAGGTGCAGCGGCAGCTCACCCGGGCCAGCGCCCATCCGCTGTGGAGCGAGGCGCAGCGGGCGGCCATACAAGAGGCGCTGGCGGCGCTCGGCGAGGTCCCTGAGCTGAGCGTGGAGCCGACGCAGCGGCTCGCCGCGCTGCCCGCGGTAATGGAGCAGCTGTCCGCCGCCATGACCGCGATCCAGAGCTCCCTTTCCTGAGCCGGCGGAGTCAGCCCTTGCTGGCGGCGCGCGCGATCCGGGCCGCCTCTTCCGGTGGAACCGGAACCACCTGACCAATGTAGCCGTTTGGCAGGATCTCCAGATCGACCAGCGCGTCGGTCATCGCGAGCTGCATCCGCATCCACTCCTTGCCATCGCGGGTAAGCGGACCCACCGTTCCGTACTCCCCAAAGGGTCCGTCGTGGCGACCGAGCAGGTTGTCATAGGTGTCTTCGTTGCTCCACTGCTCCAGCCGCTTCACGGCCGAGCGGGGAAAGCGGTACTGGCTCAGTTCCTCGGGGCTAAGTGGAGTAGAAGGCATGCGCTGCGATCCTTGGTTGAGGGAAGCGGAGCAGTTGCGCTCGTCCGAACATGACAGTACACGAGCGCCGCGAGCGAAGCAACCGCGAGGCGGCTTGCGACGTTGCGCGCGGTGGGCGGATGTTATGTTCTTCTATGTTCTGGGCTACGGCCTTGCCGCAGGCGGCTGCTTCTTCATGCTCTCGCGCTGGCTCTTTTCGGAGTCGAGCATCATCTGCAGGAACCGCTCCTGGTCGCTCTGCGGCGAGGTTGGGTGGAAGTCGTACCCGGTGTCACTCAAGCTGGCGAACGGGTTACGCTCGCCGGTGTTATTGATCGTACTTATCTCGGTGCTGCCGGCCGGCAGGGCGGTCGGGGCCAGGGTCAGCTCCTGGTTCGTCTTTACCGACTGCTTGCCGCTGCCGTCGCGCAGATCCTGCGAGATCGTATAGCCGAACCCACCTGAGGGGTCGTGCTGATCGTAGCGCGCCCGCTTCTCGATGTGGTCGAACGTGGCGACGCCGTCCTCGTCCACGCTCTTCTGCAGGAGCCGCGGGAGCTGCCGCTCCAGCTCTTCCGGGGTGGGCGACTTGCCTTGCTGGGCCGCCTGCTTCTGCAGCTCGGCCAGCATCTGCGTACGCCGCGCCTCGGCGGCCTTGACCATGTCCACGCCCATCGGCACCCGCGCCGAGTCGGCCTGCTGCTTGGTGAGCAGCCAGTCCACCTGGTACATCTTCTCTTTTACGTCGGGATGGACGTCCAGGTGCACCCCTTGCGCGTCTTTGACCGTGTACTCGCTGCCCTTGTAATCGAGTCCGTTGTGGCGGGCCTTGTTGTCGGCGTTCATCCCCTCATGATTGCGCGCCAGCCCGACGTCGCCGGCCACCGAGTACCCGATGCTGCCGTCCTTCTGGATGCGGCCGTACAAGTACTCGCCGACCTTGCTCTCGGGAATGATCTTGCTCATCTGCGCGCCCGGACGGATGTCCTCAAACAGGCTGATGTTGACATCGAGCGCCGCCGCGAGCTCCTTGGCCGTCGCCGGAGCGCGCGGCTTGCCGGTGGCATCGAGGGTGGCATTGGGCTGGATCTCTTTTACCGAGCCGTCCCGCTGCTTCTTCTTGAATGAGTCGCGCTCCTTGTCGGTAATGCTCGCCTGCTGATCTTTATTGCGAGTATTTTCGTAGTCCTTCAGGGTCTCGGCGGGGACCTGCTTGCCTTGCAAGATCTCGTCGTTGGTGCTGTGGGTGGGGAGCTGCTCGCGCGGCACCCCCAGCTCGTGCGCGAACTGCTTGAGCGCCCGCGCATCCTGGACATCGACCACCCCGCCCTGATCCTTGCGCTGCTGCGCCTCGCCGGCCAGCTGGCGCAGCGCCTCGATATCGCCGCTGCGCCGGGCGTCGATCTCTTCCTGCCAGCGCTTGATCTGCTCGTGATCCTGCGGCGTCCGCGCCTCCGCCTTCAGCTGGTTTAGCGTCAGCTCATCGGCGCTCAGCGGACGCTTGGCCTTGCCCTGCGCGTCCACGGTGCTGGTGCCGCCCTTGGCCGGGTCGGTCTTGACCTGCTCGGGGGTCAGCGCGGCGCCGAGCTCCGGGTTCTGCTTGAGCTTCCCGGCGAGCTCCGGCTGCTTGGCGATCGCTTCTGCCTGGTCGGGATGGGCGGCCAGCACCGCCGCGTTCTCCGGGTTGGCGGCGACGACCTTGGCCGTCTCGGGGTGCTCGGCGACGGTCTGCGCCGCCTTGGGATTTTTTACGATCGCTTCGGCGACCGGCGGGCTCTGGGCCACCGTCTTGATCGTCGCCGCGGTCTCGCTGGCGCTCGCGGCGGGCTTGGCCACCGGAGGCGCCTCCTTGGGCGCCGTCGCCTGGGCGGGCACCGGCTCGGGGTCCTTGGCGGGCGGCAGCGGCTTCGACGTCTGCTCGCCCTCCGCGGCGGCGGCGCTCGGCTCGGCGGTGTTCGGAGCGGCGGCGCTCGGCCCGCCGGTGTTCGGGGCGGCCTTGGCCGCGCGCGCCTTCTTCATCGCCTCGCCCTTCCTGCCGGCGGCGTTGTTGAGCGCACCGCCGCCGACCGTC
>DAOMZC010000743.1:0-3787 GCA_035437965.1 Pseudomonadota bacterium | reverse complement strand
CGGCCAACTTCCCGCGCGACATGCAGTGGGGCCAGGCGCTGCAGCTCGTCGACGACGAGGAGCTGCTCGAGTTCGGTGACGATGACGCCCTGGCCGGCGGCGGCGCCGTTCCCCGTGATCGCGGGCGGTCCAGCCTCTCCGACCGGGAGCCCCGGCGGCAGAAGGAGCTGGACGACACCGAGGCCCCCGAGCTCTTCCTCAACCTCAGCGTCCCGGCCTCGCGGCGCCTGCTCAACTAAACCCGCCCTGAAGGAATAAGAACCGGAGCGGGTCCTGTCACCTGCGGCACCCCGACGCGCGCGTCGGGGACCCCGCCTCCGGCGCCACCCCCTCCTAGGTAAAGGTTACGAGCCTCAACTGGGGCGCAGTTTAGCGCGGCGAGGCGGGGCCGGCGGCAGGCGCGCCCTTGGGCCGCCCCTGAGGTTGCCCCGGAGACTGCTCGAGGAGGCGGCGCACCGAGGCGGCAATCTCCTCGGGGGCGGTCATGGCGAAGCCCTTGACCCAGGTGCGCGCCGGGTCGTTGCCGATGAGCAGCATCCCCGAGTGCTGCAGCTTGTCGCGGCTGTTGTCGCCGAACTTGGACACCACCGCTTCTATGTGATCGCGCCGGCCGGTCAGAAAGTACCAGCCCGGCCCGGCGCCGTAGCGCTCGGCGTAGGCCTTGAGGACCGCCGGGGTGTCGGTCTCGGGATCGACGCTGATCGAGATCATCACCACGCGGTCGCCCAGGTAGTCCTTGAGCAGCCGCTGGACCTGCGCCAGGTTGGCGGTCATCGGCGGGCAGATGCTGGTGCAGGTGGTGAACATGAAGTTGATGAGCGCGATCCGGCCGGCGACCAGGTCGTCGTAGAAGCGGACTGTCTTTCCGTCCTGGGTCACGAGCTCGAGGTCGGGCCGGTAGGCGGCGGCGGCGTGCGGCTTGTCGGCGGTGGCGGCGATGCTGCCCTTGGTGGCGGCGGGGCAGAGGCCGGCCCAGCCGAGCGCCGCGCAGGCGGCAAGGCAGATAAGGTGTCGCAGCACAAGGGCACGGTGGTGGCGGCGCATCGGCATCGACCTCTGCTGCCACTTTACACCGCGGCGTCCGCGCGTCCTACCCTGCCTGCGCACCCGGGCTAGATTCGCCGCGCCCTTGCGGCTAGGCTGAAGGGGCACAAGGAGGACCATGGAGCCAAAGCGCACCGGCAGCACGCGGGGGGCCTGCTAGATGGCGCGCCCCTCTGGCCGCGTGTCCTCGCCGAGCCCCGCGGAGTCGCCCGAGGCCCGGCTGCCCATCGCGGCGGTGCCGCTGCCAGCGTCGGATGTCAGCCTGGTGGCGGCGATCGCGGCGGGCACGCGCGAGGCGCTGGCCGAGCTTTACGACCGCTACGCGCCGACGCTCCTCACCCTGGCGGAGCGGCTCCTGCACAGCTCCAGCGATGCCGAGGACCTGCTGCACGACTTCTTCCTCGAGGTCTGGCACCAGGCACACACCTTCGACGTCGAGCGCGGCAGCGTGCGCGCCTGGCTGGTCATGCGGCTGCGCAGCCGGGCGCTCGACCGCCTGAAGTCGGCGAGCTACACCCGCAACGTCTCGCTCAGCACCAGCGGCATCGACCTCGAGAGCCTGCAGAGCCCCGAGGGCGGCCCGCCCGAGATCACCCCGAGCGGGGTCCAGCGGGCGCTCGGCATGCTGGCCCCCCACGAGCAGATCCTCCTCGACCTGGCGTATTTCCGCGGTCACTCGCTGCCCGAGGTCGCCGATTATCTGTGCCTGCCGCTCGGCACCGTCAAGTCGCGGCTGCGGCGACTCCTGGAACGCCTGCGCCGCAACTTCGACAAGAGTCCCCGATGAAGCCCTCCGTCACCAAGCCCGCCCGCCCCTCGGTCCACGTGGATGAACACCTGGTCGACGCGGCGCTCCACCGACTCTCGCCGGCGACCCAGGCCCTGGTCAATGGCCACCTCCGCGGCTGCCGGCGCTGCCGCACCCGCCTGGACCGGCTCCACGAGTCGCTGGCCGAGCTGAGCCTGGCCCAGCCCAAGGCCGCGCCGCCGCCGGCGCTGCGCGCCAACCTGCTGTCCGGGCTCGACCCCCGCGCCGAGCTCCCCTACGCCGGCTTCGCCCGCCGCCTGCAGCGCCTGTACGCCCTCGACGAGGAACAGACCCGGGCGGTGCTGCGCAAGAGCGCCGACCCCGCGCAGTGGGAAGATCAGGGCTTCATGTCCCTGCTGCACTTCTCCGCCGGGGAGTCGCTGCCCGGCACCCACGCGGGCTTCATGCGCCTGTGCGCCGGGCTCCGCTTCCCGCGCCACCGCCACGTCGCCCAAGAGCACATGCTGCTGCTGGCCGGGACGCTGCAGGACGAAGACAGCGGCGCCCTTTACCACCCCGGCGACCTCCTGCAGATGGAGGCCGGCAGCGAGCACGCCTTCAGCGTCCTGCCGCCCCACGACGGCGTCTTCGCCATCCTGCTGCACGAGAGCTGGCCCCTTTTCACCGGCAACTGAACATCCATCAGCATCAGCATCAGGGTGGGGCCGGCAGCGGGGCGGGGCCGCCGAGCCTCCTGCGCTCGCCGGGCCCCGCCGCCCACCTGACGTGGACGTTTAGACGTGGACGTTGAGGTGGGCGAGCTCGCAGCCGGAGAAGAAGAAGCAGATCTCCTTGCGGGCGTTGTCGACCGAGTCGCTGCCGTGCACCGCGTTCATCTCGACATCGGTGCCAAACTTCTGCCGCAGCGTGCCCGGGGCCGCCTTCTTGCTGTCGGTGGCGCCCATCAGCTCGCGGTACTTGGCGACCGCGTTCTCCCCCTGGAGGATGAGCGCCACGACGTTGCCCGACGACATGAAATCGGTGAGCGCGTTGAAGAACGGCCGGTCCTTGTGGATGGCGTAGAACGACCGCGCCTGATCCTTGGTGAGCCGGCACATCCGCACCGCCACCGGCTTGAGGCCGCTGCTCGCGATGTCCTGGATGATGTGCCAGCTGCTCCCCTTGGCGACGGCGTCCGGCTTGACCATGGACAGCGTATGCTCGATAGCCATATGGGTCTCCTTTGCGTTCTTTTTGCTTGGTTGAGGTGAGGTTTTACGTGAGTGTCTGGCGTCCGCTGCGCTGCTCGGGCGAGCGCCGCGACCAGCTTGCCTGAATGGGCGCGAATCATGCCTTAAGACGGGCCGCTTTGGGAAGCCCCTTTGCCGGCGGCTCGGCCGGGCGGCCCTCGTCGCACCTGTGTTAGGTTCAGCGTATGGAGTCGACTTCTGCGAGATCTGCGGCGAGGCGCTCGGCCGTGCCGCTTGCCGCGCGGGTCGTCGGGCTCGGGCTTGGGCTTTTGCTCGGGCTTGGGTCGTGCGGGCAGCACGAGTCGGCCGAGCAGGTCGCAAGGAAGTCGCCGGGTCCTGCCACTCACGCGGGCAGCCAACAAGACCCTGGCCGTCCAGCGCCCGCGGATGGGACGGGCGCCAGCGCGACTGCTCGGCCGGCGCCCGCGGATGGGACGGGCGCCAGCGCGACTGCTCTGCCGGCGCCCGCGGATGGGACGGCTGCCAGCGCGACTGCTCGGCCGGCGCCCGCGGATGGGACGGCTGCCGGCGCGACTGCTCGTCCAACCCCAGCGGATGGGACGGCTGCCGGCGCGAACGCAAGCGCGGATGCCGCCTCGGCCGCCCTGGCGGCGCGGTCGGTCACTGCTGCCGCTACCGCGCCCGCCGCCGGCCAGCCGAGCGGGTTCATCGGCTCGGCGGCCTGCGGCGAGTGCCACAAGAAGGAGCTCCAGCGCTGGCAGAAGGACTGGCACGCCCGCGCCCT
>DAOMZC010000742.1:0-3788 GCA_035437965.1 Pseudomonadota bacterium | reverse complement strand
GAGGCGGGCAGCGTCATCCTCGGCTTTCACCTGGGCGTCTCGCACGACGGCAAGCTGGCGCCGGTGTCGTCGCTGGGCCGCGGCAAGTACGGCCAGAGCGTGCGCGGTCCGTGGACGCCGCGGGCCGCTCATGAGGTGCTCGCGTCGCTGCCGCGGTTCAATCAAGCGGCGCACGCGCTGGGCATCGTCACCGTGCTTGAAGACGACGGCCACCCGCTGCGTGAGCTGCCGCTGGTGCGGACCTACGCCGACAGCTTCTTCGCCGCCCTGGCGGTGCAGCTCATCGCCGCCGCTCGCGACCTGCCGCGCGGCGCGCTCGCCTACGTCGGCACCGACCGCACCGTGAAGCTCGGCGGCCAGTCGATCGCGCTGGCGGGCGACGACGGCATCCTGCTCAACTTTCGTGGCCCGGCCGGGACCTTTCCGACCGTCTCGGCGGTCGATGTCATAACGGGACGCGTGCCGCCGGGGGTCCTCCAGGGGAAGATCGCGATCATCGGCCTGACCTACCTCGGCCGCGACTTTACCCGCACCTCGTTCGGCGGCAACTTCCCCGGGGTGGAGATGCACGCCACTGCGGTCGACAACATCCTGCGCGGCGACTCGCTGCGGCGGGTGGGCTTCCTCGGCGATGCAGCTTTCTGCCTCGGCCTGGGGTTCGCGATCGCGCTCCTTTTCTGGGGTCGCCTCGCCCTGGGGCCGCTTACCCAGGTCGGCATCGCGCTCGCCTTGCTGGCGGCCTCCATCGTCGCTGCGTACGAGCTGTTCGCGGCGCGCAACCTGTGGCTGTCCGTCATGGGACCCATCCTCACCGCGAGCGTCGTGCTGGCGACCTGCCTCACCATCGCCTACGCCGCCGAGGGGCTGCAGCGCCGGCGGGTGCGTCACGCCTTTGGCCGCTACCTGGCCGGCGAGATCATCGAAGAGCTCCTGGCCAACCCCTCGGCGCTGGCGCTCGGCGGGGCCCGCCGCCACCTGACCGTGCTGTTCTCGGACATCCGCAACTTCACCTCGTTCAGCGAGAAGCTCGCCCCCGAGCAGCTGGTCAAGGTGCTCAACACCTATCTCACGCCGATGACCCACGCGGTGCTCGACCACGGCGGGTTCCTCGACAAGTTCATCGGCGACGCGGTGATGGCGGTGTTCGGGGCGCCGGTGGCAAACCCCAATCACCCCGGCCAGGCCTGCTCGTGCGCCCTGCGCATGCACGCCGAGGTCGCGCGGCTGCGCCCGGCCCTGGCCGAGCTGGGCGTCGATCTACACATCGGCGTCGGGCTTAACAGCGGCGACATGGTCGTCGGCAACATGGGCGCCGAGGAGCACTTCAACTACACGGTCATGGGCGACGCGGTGAACCTGTCCTCGCGCCTGGAGGGCCTGACCAAGAACTACGGCGTCTTCTGCCTGGTCGGCAACGAGACCCGCCGCCTCGCCGAGCCGCAGTACCGCTTCCGCGAGCTCGATCTGGTCCAGGTCAAGGGCAAGGCCGAGCCGGTGGCGATCCACGAGCTGCTCGGCGGCCCCGCTGCCGAGATCGCGAGCTACACCGACAATCAGAGCTGGGAGGCCGGCGTCGCCGCCTACCGCGCCGGACGCTTCGCCGAGGCCCGCCAGGCGTTCACCCGCTTCCAGGCGAAAAACGCGCACGACAAGGCGGCAAGTCTTTATCTGGAGCGGCTGGAGGAGCTCGGCGACAGCGTCCCGGCCGACTGGCGGGGAGTCTGGGTGTACAAGACCAAGTAGGGCTTACAGAGCGGCGGGGCTCGGCGCGGCGTACCCTTCGGGGTGAAGGACGTAGGCGGTGCGCGCGGAGTGGCTCCAGGCGTTCTCCAGGGCGGCGCGCGGGTAGATGCGGCGCACCTCGGCGTTGTTCGGGGCGGCGGGATCGTTGACGATGGCATCGCCGCGCTTGTCGAAGCCGCGCAGCACGATGAGGTGTCCGGCGGTCTGCGAGATCGGCGCCCCGGGCAGCTCACCCGGCTTGAACGCGATGCTGATGATGAGCGGGACGCCGGCCTTGATGAACGGCTCGGCGTCGGACAGCGAGTACAGGCGGGTCACATAGCCGCTCAGCCCGAAGGTCGCGGCGTGCGCGGTGTTGAACGGCCAGTTGCCGGTGCCCTTGTATACAGCGTCGTAGCAGCCGGCCGCGGTGGCGGGGACTGTCTGGTTCAGCGCCGGCTGCGAAATCGTCGCGCTCCAGTACTCCATCACCATGCTCGTCGAGGTCGGGCTGCACCAAACCTCGCCGCCGCCGCCGTAGCCCTGGCCGCGGTACTCCGGGAGCTCCTGGGAGCGCTGCGGCACCGCGAGCTCGCGCCCCCACACAGTGGCGTCGGGCACCCCGCGCGGGTAGGTCTTGCGGTCCTTGGAGGCCACCGCCGCCACCATGCGCACCGTCGGAGTCTCCCCCGCGGTGGCGGCAAACAGGGTGAGCCGCAGCTGATAGGCCGCGGTGGTCCGCCCGCCCTTCATGAGGAAGGTGTCGGTGTCGACATAGGCGTCGGCGTCCGACGAGCCCTTGACGCTGTGGCGGGTGATCGCCGAAAAGTCGGCGGCCCACACCGGCAGGCTATACCAGCGCGACCAGCCGGTCGGCAAGAGGCTCCGGACGTGCACCGCGAGCCAGGTCTTGCCGGGGGTGGCGGCGTTCCACGAGGCGATGACGCTGCTTATCGGCTGACCGGGGCGGATCTCGGGCGACCGCAGGGTGCCGTAGACGAACGTGCCGCCGTTGTAGTAGTTCACGCCGGCGGGCAGGCCGCTCGGCTTGGGATCGCTGCCGGCGCACAGGCCGCTGCCTGGATCGTAGCTGGCGGCGCCGCCGTCGATCTCATCGGCGCTGCAGGGCAGGGGGGTGCCCTTGCTGGCGACCAGCTGCACCTCTACTCCGGTCCGAGTCTCGCGGATCGCGGTGCCGCTGAACGTCCAGCCGGCGAAGTCGGCGGCGCGCTTGTACAGGACGAAGTGGTTGTACTGCGGGTCGGGATCTATAGGCGCCGCGCTCGCAAGGTCTGGCGCGCTCGTGGCCAGATCCGGAAGCGCTGCGGGCGGGCTCCCGGTCGGCGGGTCGGCGGTCGTCCCATCGGCGGGCTTGCAGGCCGGGCCCGTACTGACAAGCAGAGTGCCAAGGAGGGCGCCGTAGAGGAGTCCCGGTCGGCGCCTGCCGGACTGCGGCTTGCTCCGTCGGCATGAGAGGAGTTCTGGGGAGCCTTGAGGAGTGCTGAGGATGCGGGGGAGACCGTCTGCCATGAGTTTCTCCGGACTCGATCGCACTCCGCCGGGACAGGTTGCTGACCGGGTCAGGAGAGTCGCCCGCAGCGGTCCGCGAAGTGGCCGAAAGTTGCCCAATCGGGCGCGTTTGAGCGGCATTGTATCGAGGCACCTGCCAAGTACAAGCGACCAGAATCGGTATTTGCCGCGCCGCCTTCAGGCGGCCGGCCACCCTCTGGCGGACGCGGCGGTCTTGCTGGCGGCGCGCCGGTTGACGTACGATCGAGGCACGGTGGCGCGGCTGCTGACGACGGGCGCCGACGCGGGGAGAGCGGCGCGGCCCGACCGGCGCGCTGTCCAAGGATTCAGGCCGGCTCGGCTGACAGGTGAGGGACTGCGTGGAGCAGACGCTTATAGATCTCCTCTCGGAGGATCCGTGGACGCGGCTCGCGGCGGCGGAGTCGCTCGAGCCGGTCGCGCCGGCGCCGCGCTACGCTCTGCGCGCGGCGCTGCTCGGCGACCCGGATGCGCGGGTGCGCGCGCAGGCCGCGGCGATGCTCGGCAGGGGCCCGGCG
>DAOMZC010000741.1:0-3790 GCA_035437965.1 Pseudomonadota bacterium | reverse complement strand
GGCGCAGATATAGACTCAGCCAGGCGGCTCCCGGCGGGCCGCACCACAGGAGGGCTCGATGATCACCAAATACACGGTCGCATCGCTGGCAACGTCGCTGCTGCTTGCGGGCCTCGCGGTCAGCTGCGGCGACAGCGGGACGGTCAACAGCAGCGGCGGCATGCAGTTCCGCAGCCCGCGCGAGAGCGCGGACTACAACAGCCACCAGGCCGCCGGGGCATCGGCGCGCGACCTCCTATCGGCCGACAAGTACCAGAGCCTGCTCATCGAGATCCAGGCCATGCAGGGCTTCGAGCCGACGGCGCAGGCGCAGTCCGCGCTGCAGTCCTTCATCGCGGCGCGGGTCAACAAGCCCGGCGGCGTCACCGTGGTCGTGGATCCGCCGATTCCGGCGCAGAACAAGGGCGCGTACACCCTCAATGAAGTCGGCCAGCTGGAGGCGGCCAACCGGCAGAACTACACGACCGGGACGCGGGTGGTCAGCTACTTCCTGTTCCTCGACGGCGCCTCCACCGAGGACGACGCCCAGAGCGGCCGCAAGATCCTCGCCTACGCCTACCAGAATACGTCGATGGTGGTGTTTGAAAAGACCATCCAGAGCATCTCCGGCACGCTGCCCGGCCAGGCCTCGCTGGCGACGGTCGAGACCACCGTCGTCGAGCACGAGCTTGGGCACCTCCTCGGCCTTGTCAACCTCAACCCGGGAACGCCGATCCAGAGTCCGCACCAGGACACGCCCAACGGCAATCACTGCACGGTGAAGGACTGCCTCATGTACTTCTCGGTAAACACCAGCGACGTGGTCAAGAACCTCTTGAGCTTCGGCGGCACGCCGCCGGTGCTCGATGCGCAGTGCCTGGCCGACCTGAAGGCCAACGGCGGCAAGTAGCTGCGGCGGCGCCACCAACGGTCAGCCCGGCGGCGGCGGAACGCGCCCCGCGCAGCCCCGCCTCAGCCGTTACATTATGCACTGGTCTGCGCGGGCCCCGCGATCGGCATCCAACCAGGCTTGATGACGAGGCTGAAATCGCGACGTAACTTGCTGCGCAGTGAGCTCAGGGAATGAGCGGGGAATGACCGACCGTCTGGCTCATCGCGCGCTATCGCCCCGGGCGCTGCGCAGCGACCGGGGGCTGATCAGCAGCGACTACTCGTCGTTGCTGTCTTCGGCGTCGGTCTCGGGCGCGGGTGCGGGCCCCGCACTGGCGCCGGCGGTGCGGCCGGTGACCGCGTGAATCGTATCTTCAAGGTCGGTTCCCTGCCGCAGGCACCCCCAGCAGTCACCGAGTCCGAAGGGGGAGCAGCCTTTGGGGTTCTGCAGCGCGTACAGAAGGGGCAGGCTCCGGGCGTCGCCGAACTGCCGTACGCGCAGCAGTGCTACACGCTTCTGCTCGCACTTGACGGAGCCGCGCAGCTCCAGCAGCGCCTGCGTCGCCGGCGACAGATCTGTACGAGCCCGCAGGTTGGCAAAGCTCGTATTGAACCGACCGCGGGCGCGCGCCGGCACGCTATCAGCCCACTTCATCAAGAGCTCGACGCCGCGATCGCCAAAGTCCCGCTCGACCACGCGCAGCGCGGCGCTCGCCGTCTCCTCGCGGCTGCTCATCACCTGCGCGGTGAGAAACTGGATGAACTCCGGATTGTCCAGGGCCTGCGGGTCCTTGCGCACGAGCTGTCCGAGCGTACTGAGGGCCGGCCCCGCCTGGCCGTTGCGCAGGTAGGCCGAGGCGAGCGGGCGCAGCGTCTCCGGCGCTTCGGGAAATCGCTGCGCCAGCTGCTGCAGACCGGGGATACCGGCCGCAGTGGCGGCCTGGAGCTCTTCGGCGGTGGGCGCCACCGGCTTGGGCGGGGGCGGAGCCGGCGCCCGCACCTTCTCGGCCGGCTCGAGACCCGCGGAGCGCACCGCCGAGATTACAAAGAAGACGCCGACAAAGACAGACACCCCGAGCACGACCAGCAGAGCGGCCAGCTTCTCCGGTGAGACCCGCTGCATCGCCCCAGGCAGGCGCTTCTGCGCCCTCCCCACGGCCTGCATGAACATCACCATGGACGCAGTATTAGGGAGCGCGGCGGCGCGCGGTGCTGCAGCGGCTACCGGCGCTGCCACCGGCCCCGGCGGCGTCGACACCGCCCCGCTCGGCTTGTCCCGTGTCCCAAGAGAGCTTGAGCGAGCGCGCGGCGGCGCCAGCACCAGCTGCTGCTCCTGCGCCGCAAGCTCGAGCGCCTCCACGAACTGCTCGGCGCTCTGAAATCGATCTTCCGGACGCTTCTCGCACAGGCGGCGCACCAGCGCCTCGATGCGCTCGGGAACCTCTATTTGCGGCGCGCGCTTGCGCAGCGGCGGCAGCGGGGTGGCGAGCTGGTGGCGCAAAAAGTCCGAGATGTTGTTCCCATCGAACGGCAGCCGCCCCGCCAGCATCTCGAACAGAATCATCCCGAGCGCATACAGGTCCGTCCGCCCGTCCGCCTCGCCGCCGGTAGTCTGCTCGGGCGCCATATACTGCGGCGTACCGAAGATCTCGCCGAGCTGCGTGAGCTTCTGCGCCGTGGCGGCGGTGTCGCCCGGGGTCGCGCCCGCCGACAGCTTGGCCAGTCCGAAGTCGAGCACCTTGACGAAGTCCGCGTCCCCATCGCGCCGGGTCAGCATGATGTTTTCCGGCTTCAAGTCGCGATGGGTAATCCCAAGCTCGTGAGCGCGCACCATCGCGCTCGCTACCTGATGCGCTATGTGCAGCGCCCGCGTCAGTGGCAGCGGGCCGCCCTGGAGCGCCTGGCGCAAGCTCTGGCCTTCGACATACTCAAGGGCCAGGAAGAACGTCCCATCTTCAGCCTTGCCGCAGTCGGTGGCCGCGGCGACGTGCGGATGATCGATGTTGGCGGCAGCCATGGCCTCGCGCTCGAAGCGGGCGGCAAACTCCGCGACATGCGAGATCTCGGGACGCAGCAGCTTGAGCGCCAGCCGCTTGCGCATCACCGTATGGCGGACCAGATAGACATCGCCCATGCCGCCCTGGCCGAGCACGGACTCGATCTGGTACCGCCCGGCGACGACGGTTCCGGCTGGGCGCGGCGGTGAGGACACGGGAGCTGCGGGCAGAGTGGCCATCTTGTTATTCGGGTCCTGGATACCTGGACAAGCCGGCAGGTGGCACGAGGTCGGTGGGTGCGGGGAGGTCTGCCCTGCGGCTACGTCAGCATATCATAGCGACGTTGTCCTGCGAAGGCGGCGCAGGATGCGGCGGGCGGCGCGGCGGGACTTGGGCGCTTCAGAGCGCCGCGAAGTCGATCGGCTGTCCGAGGTCGATACGCTGGTCGGCGGGGGCCAGCGGATACTTGAGGCCCGTGGCGCAGTTGAACAGCACGACCCGATCGCTCGCCTTGATGCGCCCTTCGGCGAGGCCCTGGCGATAGGCGGCGAAGGTCGCGGCGCCCTCGGGGCACAGCAGCAGGCCGTCCTTGCGCGCGACCTCGGACAGGGCCGCGCTGATCGCAGAATCGTCCACCGCCACCGCGTAGCCGCCGCTTGACCGGACGGCGTCGAGGATCAGGAAGTCCCCGACCGCCGCCGGCACGCGGATGCCCGAGGCGATCGTGTGGGCGTTCTCCCAGCGCCGCGCGTGCGTCTCGCCGGCCTCGAAGGCCCGCACCATCGGCGCGCAGCCCGCGGCCTGCACGGCGACCATGCGCGGCCGCTTGCTTCCGATGAAGCCCAGCGCCTCCAGCTCGTGGAACGCCTTCCACTTCAGATTGAGCCATCAAAATCGTCGACGAGGAATTGTTAAAAAGTGCC
>DAOMZC010000740.1:0-3792 GCA_035437965.1 Pseudomonadota bacterium | reverse complement strand
CATCGACCCGACCAAGGTCGTGCGCACCGCGCTGCAGAACGCCGCCTCGGTCGCCGGCCTGATGCTCACCACCGAGACCATGATCGCCGAGAAGCCCAAGAAGAAGGAGAAGGCGGCTGGCGGCGGCGGCGGTGGTATGGGTGGTATGGGCGGCATGGGTGGTATGGGTGGTATGGGCGGCATGGGTGGTATGGGCGGCATGGGCGGCGACGACTTCGGCGGCGACTTCTAAGCGCCGGCTGACTGCGTAACCGACGAAACCCGGCCTGGCGCCGGGTTTTTTTTGCCCGCGGTGCCGGTTAGGGCGGCGCGCGCATCTTTGCTACTGTAGGCGCGCATGAGCCGCGCCACGCCCGAGAGCTCCGCCGGTATCGTCCCGAGCGCTGAGCCAGGCGATGGGCCAGGCGCTGAGTCATGCGCTGAGTCATGCGCTGGGCCAGGCGCTGAGTCAGGCGATGGGCCAGGCGCTGAGCCAGGCATCGGGTCATGCGCTGGGCCAGGCGCTGAGTCATGCGCTGGGCCAGGCGCTGAGTCAGCCGATGGGTCAGGCGCTGAGTCAGACGTCGGGCCAGGCGCTGAGTCAAGCCCTGGGCCAGGGGGTGGGCGGCTGCGGCTGTGCGTGGTCAGCTCGGTGGGCGGGCACCTGCGTGAGGTGCTGGAGCTCGCCGCGGCCTGGGCGGGGGCGGAGGTCTGCTTCATCGTCAACGATCACACCGAGGTGCCGCTGCCCGGGCCGGTCCACCGTATTGCTCACGCTGAGCGCGATGTCCGGGTCCTGTGGAACCTGGTCGAAGCGGCGCGGATCTTCGGCCGTGCGGGGATGGGCGGCGGACGGCCCGATGTAATCCTGAGCGCCGGCGCCGGCCCCGCGGTTCCGGTGGCCGTGGTCGGGCGGCTCCTCGGCGCCGCGGTGGTGTTTGTCGAGACCTTCGGCGCAGTGGAACGGCCGTCGCTGAGCGGGCGCCTGCTGTATCCGCTGACGCCGCATTTTTTCTACCAGTGGCCGGCGCTGGCCAGGTTCTATCCGCGGGGCCGCTATGCGGGGCCGGTGTTCCGCCGCCTGCCCGCGGCCGAGCTCCCGCCGCCCGGCGAGGAGATCGTGGTCACCGTGGGTACGAGCTCCCGGCCCTTCGATCGCCTGCTGCGCTGGCTCGATGAGTTGCACGAAAGCGGCGAGCTTGCCGGGCCGCTGTTTGCGCAGCACGGCGCGAGCCTCGCCCCGCGCCGCTTCCCGGGGCGCGCTTTTCTCCCCGCTCCCGAGCTGGAGGCGCGCCTTGGGCGGGCGCGGCTGGTCATCTGCCACGCCGGAGCCGGGGCGCTCGGGACGTGCATCAAGTACGGCCTGCGGCCCCTGGTCGTGCCGCGCCTTGGGCGCTACGGCGAGGCAGTCAATGATCACCAGCTGGAGCTGGCCGCTGCCCTCGCCGCGCAGGGTCGCGCGGTCCTGTGCCTGGATCGCGCCGCCCTGCTTACCGCGCTGCGCACGGCTCTCGCCGCTCCCCAGGGCGGGCGGCTGGCCAGTCAGTCCGCTCCGTCAGGCGAGCTGGCCAGTGAGCTCGCCACCTTGCTCGCCTGGCTCGCCGCCACGCGGGGAAAGACCCTCGGCTAGCCGGCTGCGGCAAAGCGCAGCGAGCGGCGCGAGCTCGTGCTGGGCCGCGCGGAGAAGACTCGTGGCCGTGAGCACGGCCGGACGCGAAATCGGGCCGCGTAGCAGTCTGGCTACAGCCGGCTAGCGGCTCTGCCTCAGGGGTCGGGCGGGTGAAGCGCGGCGCTCCATCTTGCAGCTCCACGCCGGTGATCGCAGACGCTGCCGCGCTGTGCTTCGCCAAGCGAAGTACAAGCCGCCGGACGCCAGGCGCTAGCGGCCCAGGATCATCTCGGCGACGAGCTGAGCGGACAGCATCACCATCGGCACGCCGGCTCCGGGGTGGGTGCTGCCGCCGACGCAGTAGAGGTTGGGCACGCCGGGGACGCGGTTCGGCGGGCGCTTGAAGGCGGCGAGGCGCGAGCTGGCGGCGGCTCCGTACAGGGCGCCACGACTGCAGGGGAACCTTTCGGCGAAGTCGCGCGGGGTGACCGACTGCGCGGCGCGGGCGTGGCGGGAAAGGTCGATGCCGTGACGGGCGAGCTGCGCGCCGACCCGGGCGTGACAGGCGGCCTGCTGCTCGGCGGTCCACGCGGCGCTCACCGGAGCGTCGGCCGCGCCGGGCAGCGGCTGCGCCGGGGCGTTGGTCAGAAAGAACCAGCGCTGCGCCGCCTGTCGCCAGTCGGGGTTGCACAGGTAGACCGTGGGGTCGCGCGGCGGGCCGTCGCGCAGCTCCTGAAACTCGCGCTGATAGTCGGCGGAGAAGAAGACGTTGTGGTGGCACAGCGGCAGCGCCGCTGCGTCCGCCGCGACGATGAGGTCCAGGTAGGCCGACAGCGACGGCGGTAGCGCCGCGAAGCGCGGACCGCGGCGGGCCGCCAGGCGGGTGCCGGCGCACAGCCGCGCGTACAGCTGCCCGACGTCGCAGTTGACGATGATGTCATCGGCCAAAAGGCGCTCGCCGCCCACGTGCACCGCCACCGCTCGCGACTCCCGGGCGTCGAGCTCGATGCGCTCGACCTCGGCACCGCAGCGCAGGCTGCCGCCGAGCCGGGCGACCAGCTGCGCGAGCGCCGCCGCGACCTGGTACATGCCGCCGACCACCGCGTAGACGCCGAGCGCCATCTCGACGTGGGCGATGACGCTCAGGGTCGCCGGGGCGAGGAACGGATCGGCGCCCGAGTAGGTCGCGTAGCGGGCAAACAGGACGCGCAGCCGCTCGTCGTCGAACTGCGACCCCAGGGCCTGCCACAGCGACCGCCGGGCGTCCAGGTGGCGCATCCGCAGCAGGTCGCCCAGGGTGTGGGTGAACGGCAGCGCCAGCGGGTTGCTCGGCACCGGCCGTCGCATGAACGGCTGCTCGACGGCGCCGTAGATCCGGGCCGCGTGATGGCGGAAGCTGGAGAACTGCGCGGCGGCGGTCGCGCCGAGCACGCGCGAGAGCTCGGCGGTCGAGCGCGCCCAGGCGGCCTCCGGCGGGCTGCCCGGGGCGACCGGCTCGTCGGCGAACAGATCCAGCACGGTGCCGTCGGCGAAGAAGTGGCGGCACAGCGGCGCCAGCGGCTCAAGGGCGATGAGGTCGGCTCGGCGGACCCCGGCGGCGGTGCACAGCTCATCCAGCACCCCGGGCATGGTCAGCACGCTCGGCCCGCCATCGAACACCTGGCCGCCGACGGTGAGCTGGCGCATCTTGCCGCCGGGCGCGGCCGCCCGCTCCAGCACCGTCACCGCCCGGCCGGCGGCCAGCAGACGCACCGCCGTCGCCAGCCCGCCGATGCCGGCCCCGACGATGATCGCCGAGCCCCCAGCGCGCGCCGGAGCCGCCGGCATCAGCCGAGCGCCAGCTTCTCGATCTGGCTGAGCAGCGCCGCCGCCTCGGCCTCCCCGAGCACGCCCTTCTTCAGGGCCTGCAGCGTCCCGTCCTTGCCGACGACGAACACCGCGCTCTGGCGGGCCGGGATGCGATAGTTCTTCTGCACCGCCCCCTTCCAGTCGCAGGCGACCAGCGCTCCGCCGAGCTCGCGCAGCGGCCGCAGCGCGTCCTTCACGTAGCGGCGGGCGGGCCAGAAGTTGTAGCCGCCGGCCTCGGCCAGGGCGACGAGCTGGAGCTTCTGCGGGTACCGCAGCACGAGCTCGCCGAGGCGATCCTTGAACACCTGGTTCTGCTCGCTGGAGTAGCGGTCCTGGTGCAGCACGATCACGACCCG
>DAOMZC010000739.1:0-3792 GCA_035437965.1 Pseudomonadota bacterium | reverse complement strand
AGCCCAAGCGGCTGACGGAGCGACGGAAGCTGCCGGAGCGGACCTTCAGCCAGACGAGGTCCTGGGCGCGGGCCGTCGGCGCTGCGCGACGGCCGCAGCGCGCCCGGGGAACGGCTGCGGCCGGGCGACTACCAGCGGCCCTGGATGTCGGACATGAAGTTGTAGGGGTAGCCGAGCTCGATCGCGCTCACCTCATCGAGCCGCTTTTTGTGTCCGTTATCTAGCTTGAGCGCCGCGGCGCCCAGGTTCTCGTCCAGCTGGGCCGCGGTGCGGGCGCCGAAGATGATGCTCGAGACGGTGCTGCGCCCGAGCAGCCAGGCCAGGGCGACCTGCGACGGCGTGGCGCCGGTCTCCTTGGCGACTTCATCGACGACCGCGAGGATCCGCCAGTTGCGCTCGTTGTCGAGGCGGGCAAAGCGCGCCTTCATCTGCTCCATGCGCGAGCCGCTCGGCGCCGCCTGGCCGCGCCGGTACTTGCCGCTGAGGAAGCCGGCGGCCAGCGGCGACCACGGGAGCAGCCCCAGTCCGTGGGCCTGGCACAGCGGGATGTGCTCGCGCTCCAGATCGCGCACGATCAGGCTGTACTGCGCCTGCAGGCTGATGAAGCGCGACCTGTGTTCGTGCTTGGCGATCCACAGGCTGTCGGCGAGCCGGTAGGCCGCGTAGTTCGACGCGCCCAGGTAAACTACCTTGCCCGCCCGGACCAGATCGTCGAGCGCCCGCACCGTCTCTTCCTCCGGCGTGGTGATGTCCTGCATGTGGATCTGATACAGATCGATGCGATCGGTCTGCAGGCGGCGCAGGCTGTCCTCGACGCAGCGCACGATGCGGTAGCGCGAGGCGCCGCTCTTGTTGGCGGTCTCGCCCATGGTGAAGCGGAACTTGGTGGCGAGCACCACCTTGTTGCGCCGACTCTGGTCCTTGGCGAACCACTCGCCGAGCACCCGCTCGGACAGTCCGTCCTGCCCGTAGACGTCGGCGGTGTCGATGAAGTTGATGCCGGCGGCGAGCGCGCGATCGAGCAGCGCGTGGCTGGTGGCGACATCGCTGCCGACCTTGTGCATGAACGACTTCTCATCGGCCTCGCCGAACGTCATCGCGCCAAAGCACAGACTCGATACCTTGACGCCGCTGTTTCCCAGGTTGCGGTATTCCATGAGCTCTCCTTTTTGTGTTCAGTGCGCAAAGATATAGGCGCGCGTGCTCGGGTGTTCGACGCCCTCGTAGGGCGGGCGCTCGATGATCTCGAGCTGGGAGAAGCCGGCGGCGCGCAGCTTGGCCGCGACCTCTGCGGTGCGAAAGAAGAACCAGTCGAGCGGCACCTGTACGCCCCACAGCTCGCCCGGGTGGACGAGCTCCTCGCCGACGTGGAAGGCGAGGAGCAGCGGGCCGCCCGGCCGCAGCGCCCGGCGCAGCTCGCGCAGCGCGCGCGGCAGCTCTGCGGGAGCCAGGTGCACGATCGAATAGAAGGCGACGAGGCCGGCGAAGGCGCCGTCCGGCTGCGCGAGCGCGCAGAGATCGCCTTGCTGAAACTGCAGGCCGGGGTGGAGCCGGCGGGCCTGCTCGAGCATGCCGGGGGACAGATCGATGCCGCAGATCTCGACCCCGCGATCGTGAAGGTAGCGGCCGACGTGGCCCGGCCCGCAGCCGACATCCGCGGCGAGCCCGGTCCCGCGCACCGCCTCGGCGAAGCGGTCGAGCAGCTGGCGGTCGAGCGGCTTGCCCGCGAGCTCGTCGTTCAAGTGCTCGGCATAGGGAGCGGCCAGGCGGTCGTAGCTGTTCTTTATTTCCGTTGCGCGCGGCGCGGTCATGGGCCGGCAGCATAACACCGCGGCCGGCCGCCGCCGCAGCGCGGAATGGTATTGCCGGGCTTACCCTGGGCGCGAACCTCCAGCCAGACGAGGTCCTGGGCGCGGGCCGTCGGCGCTGCGCGACGGCCGCAGCGCGCCCGGGGAACGGCTGCGGCCGGGCGACTACCAGCGGCCCTGGATGTCGGACATGAAGTTGTAGGGGTAGCCGAGCTCGATCGCGCTCACCTCATCGAGCCGCTTTTTGTGTCCGTTATCTAGCTTGAGCGCCGCGGCGCCCAGGTTCTCGTCCAGCTGGGCCGCGGTGCGGGCGCCGAAGATGATGCTCGAGACGGTGCTGCGCCCGAGCAGCCAGGCCAGGGCGACCTGCGACGGCGTGGCGCCGGTCTCCTTGGCGACTTCATCGACGACCGCGAGGATCCGCCAGTTGCGCTCGTTGTCGAGGCGGGCAAAGCGCGCCTTCATCTGCTCCATGCGCGAGCCGCTCGGCGCCGCCTGGCCGCGCCGGTACTTGCCGCTGAGGAAGCCGGCGGCCAGCGGCGACCACGGGAGCAGCCCCAGTCCGTGGGCCTGGCACAGCGGGATGTGCTCGCGCTCCAGATCGCGCACGATCAGGCTGTACTGCGCCTGCAGGCTGATGAAGCGCGACCTGTGTTCGTGCTTGGCGATCCACAGGCTGTCGGCGAGCCGGTAGGCCGCGTAGTTCGACGCGCCCAGGTAAACTACCTTGCCCGCCCGGACCAGATCGTCGAGCGCCCGCACCGTCTCTTCCTCCGGCGTGGTGATGTCCTGCATGTGGATCTGATACAGATCGATGCGATCGGTCTGCAGGCGGCGCAGGCTGTCCTCGACGCAGCGCACGATGCGGTAGCGCGAGGCGCCGCTCTTGTTGGCGGTCTCGCCCATGGTGAAGCGGAACTTGGTGGCGAGCACCACCTTGTTGCGCCGACTCTGGTCCTTGGCGAACCACTCGCCGAGCACCCGCTCGGACAGTCCGTCCTGCCCGTAGACGTCGGCGGTGTCGATGAAGTTGATGCCGGCGGCGAGCGCGCGATCGAGCAGCGCGTGGCTGGTGGCGACATCGCTGCCGACCTTGTGCATGAACGACTTCTCATCGGCCTCGCCGAACGTCATCGCGCCAAAGCACAGACTCGATACCTTGACGCCGCTGTTTCCCAGGTTGCGGTATTCCATGAGCTCTCCTTTTTGTGTTCAGTGCGCAAAGATATAGGCGCGCGTGCTCGGGTGTTCGACGCCCTCGTAGGGCGGGCGCTCGATGATCTCGAGCTGGGAGAAGCCGGCGGCGCGCAGCTTGGCCGCGACCTCTGCGGTGCGAAAGAAGAACCAGTCGAGCGGCACCTGTACGCCCCACAGCTCGCCCGGGTGGACGAGCTCCTCGCCGACGTGGAAGGCGAGGAGCAGCGGGCCGCCCGGCCGCAGCGCCCGGCGCAGCTCGCGCAGCGCGCGCGGCAGCTCTGCGGGAGCCAGGTGCACGATCGAATAGAAGGCGACGAGGCCGGCGAAGGCGCCGTCCGGCTGCGCGAGCGCGCAGAGATCGCCTTGCTGAAACTGCAGGCCGGGGTGGAGCCGGCGGGCCTGCTCGAGCATGCCGGGGGACAGATCGATGCCGCAGATCTCGACCCCGCGATCGTGAAGGTAGCGGCCGACGTGGCCCGGCCCGCAGCCGACATCCGCGGCGAGCCCGGTCCCGCGCACCGCCTCGGCGAAGCGGTCGAGCAGCTGGCGGTCGAGCGGCTTGCCCGCGAGCTCGTCGTTCAAGTGCTCGGCATAGGGAGCGGCCAGGCGGTCGTAGCTGTTCTTTATTTCCGTTGCGCGCGGCGCGGTCATGGGCCGGCAGCATAACACCGCGGCCGGCCGCCGCCGCAGCGCGGAATGGTATTGCCGGGCTTACCCTGGGCGCGAACCTCCAGCCAGAAAATGTCATGATCATCCCCGACCCGCAGCTGCCGGGCGGCGAGCGCAC
>DAOMZC010000738.1:0-3794 GCA_035437965.1 Pseudomonadota bacterium | reverse complement strand
GGGACGCGAGCCGGTCACCGCGCCGGTGCCACTCGGGTGCCCGTCGTTACCGGGCTTGGCTTCGACGCTCAAAGCGTTGGGCGTGACGGTGCCGCTGTAGTTCTTCGCGAAGCGCCCGCCACCGCCGCCGCCCGGGCGACGCGTGTCCTTGCCGTTGGCCGAGCGATCGTTGGAGAAGGCCGTCTCGCCGCCCTCGCCTCCCAGGGGCCCCGAACGGAACGGGCCATCCCCGCGTCCACCGCGCGGGGTCGAGCTGGTCGTGACTTCACTGGCGTTGCCCCCCTTGCCACCGCCCGCCGCGCCCGCACCACCGATCTCGATCTGGTTGCCGGTGTTCAGCGTGGCCACGTCCTTGGCGCTGAAACCGCCGAGGTCGAGCAGGCCCTCGAGACGCACGTCGCCGGTCGCATTGATGCGCATCGGGTTCGGGCCCTGGACGCGGATCTCGCCGAGGATGATCGCGCTGCTCGCGCCGAGCACCGAGGCGGCGGCCAACCTGCGGCGCGAGGGCATCGCCGACTCGGCGGTGGCGCTGGTCGGCTCGACCTCGATCGACGCGGCGCGGCGCTTCGTCGACAAGGCGCGCGGGCGGCCGATCGTCGGTGAGGTCTGCGCGGCGCTCGGGGCCGGCGACCCCGGCGAGCTCACCCTGTGCACGGTGCACCGAGCCGAGAACACCGAGCCCGCCGTGCTCCCCGACCTGGTGCGCGGCCTTGAGCGGGTCGCCGAGCACTACCCGCTGTGCTGGCCGGTGCACCCGCGCACCCGCAAGGTGATGGAGGCGCTGGGGCTGCGCGTCTCCTCGCGTATTCACCTGTTGCCGCCGCTCGGCTACCTCGACATCCTGGCCCTTCTGTGCCGGGTGCGCGCCCTGCTCACCGACTCGGGCGGCCTGCAGGAGGAGGCCTACGCGGTGGGCACCCCGGTGCTGCTGCTGCGGCACGAGACCGAGTGGACCTACCTCGTCGACAGCGGCTGCGCCGCCCTGTGCGGCAACCGCGAGGCGACCATCGCCCCGCGCGCCCTGGCGCTGCTGCAGGCGGAGGAGAACCGCCGCATGCGCGCCGCCGCGGCCCGCTACGCCAGCACCGCCGGCGATGGCCACGCCGCCGCCCGAATCGTCACTGAGATAAAGAGGCGACTGCTAAAGTGCGCGCCCCAGCCCGGCAGCCACCCGGCTAGGTGCGGCGAGTGATGAGGCCGCGGGTCGGATCGTAGGGAGAGACGCCCACCAGGACCTGGTCGCCGAGCACCACGCGGATGCGGAAGCGGCGCATGCGCCCCGACAGGCGAGCCAGGATCTTGTGGCCCTCGGGCGTTACTACCTCAAAGTTGCCGCCGACCATCACGTTCGTAACGGTACCGTTCATCTCGACCAGATCTTCGCGACTCAAAAGGGGCCTCCCGGAATGGAGTGATGTGCAGGGGTTGGTTGATTTTCAGAGGGGGTAGCGCGGCTAAATTACTCCAGCTTCTGCTGGCGCTTCACCTGCTCCATGATCCGCTGGTACTCGATGTCCCAGGTGGTCGTCCCTTCTTGCAGGTTCTTGATCCGCCGCCGCACCTCCTGGTCGATGCCCTCATCGGCAGTCAGGTGCTTGCGCAGGATGACCTGGAGACGCTGCCGCAGGTCGGCGTCCTCGGCGTAGACCTCGTCGACGAAGCGCGAGTGCATGAACGCCTCGATGATCTGGTTGGCCAGGTAGGCCACCGACTCTTCGCCCAGGCCAAAGTCGCGCTCCTCGGCGAGCGACCGCTTGATCTTCTGAAACTGCTCATACGGCAGCTTCCGCTTCTCCATGAAGTCCTTGGCCTTCTCGGTCAGCTCGCGATCCAGGCGCAGGTACTCTTTGAGCACCGCCTCGATATCGAGCTGGGCTTCATGCAGATCGTTGACCTCGATATCGCCGGCCTCTTTGAGCTTGCGTAGCAGATCCCCAGCAATTGTCGGGATCTTTCCCGAATAGAGCTTCATGCGCGGTTCCCTCGTCAGCGCGGAGCATACGCGTCGCGCGGGAAAATGGTCAACTGATTGGTCAAGCCAAGGACGCGGCCGAGCCCGGCGCGCCCCGCTGGCCGAGACGGCAGGCGGAAAAAAGCGCAGCGCGCGCCAGAGCCTCGCCCGGGCGGCGATCGGCGTAGGGGTGGGAGCGGGCGGCGGGTCAGCTGTTCTTCAGGCGCTGTTCAGTCGTTTTTTGGCGGGGGCGTGCCGATGTTCGGCGCCGCCGACTCGACCGCCCCGGTCTCGTGGTTTATCGTCTCGGGCTGGCCGATGCGCTCGCAGAACTCGCCGTAGTCGCCGGTGCAGCGGAAGTTCGCTCGCCGGTTGCAGCCGCTGGCGCGGAAGAAGTCGGGCTGGTTCTTGTCGGGGCGCTCGACCTTGATCTGCTCCTTGGGACAGCGGAACTCGCCGTTGAAGCGCTCGATGACGGTGTTCGGGCGCAGGAAGCACCCGGATGCGCCGAGACCCAGCCCGAGACCCAGCCCGAGACCCAGCCAAAGACCTGGATTGCGCAGAGACAGGCACAGGAAGTGCCCCGCAGTGGTTCGTGACTTCGGTGACATTTTTTTATCGTAGCGAAAATCAAGGGGTGGGCGCTAGTCAAGGCTTGCGCCGCGACTGACCGGGGCGGCAATCGCTAGGCAAATCGCCGCGCCAAGGCTAGTCACAAGGGGCGCGCGGGAGGGCGTCCCGGCCAAGGTCCGGGCCCATCCGCGATCTGGAGCCGCCGGATGGTGGTCCACGCGAACCCACTTCATGGAATAATGCGGTCAAACCTATGCAGCCTTCTTCTACTTCGCTGCGGTCGTCGGGCCCGCCATCCAATCCCGGCGCCGTCTCGTCGTCCGCCAATGCTCCTTCGGGTCGATCTCTTGGTGGTCCGGGGGGTGGTCCGGGGGGTGGTCCGGGGGGCGGGCCGGGCGGCGGGCCAGCCGGCAACCCGGCCGCCGCGTCCGGGATCCACCACGGGCCCAAGATCGAAAATACCCGCGACCTGCTGCTCGTGGCGCTGGGCGCCGTGGGGGTGGTGTACGGCGATATCGGCACCTCGCCGCTGTACGCCCTGAAGGAGTGCTTTACCGGTGAGCACGGGATGGCGATAAACAACGCCAACGTCTTCGGCATCCTGTCGCTGGTGTTCTGGGCCCTGACGATGGTGGTGGTGTTCAAGTACATCTCCTTCATCCTCCGCGCCGACAACAACGGCGAGGGCGGGACCCTGTCGCTGCTGTCGCAGATCGTGCCGCGCGGGGGCCTGGGCAAGAAGGCGCAGGGGCGGATGATCCTCATCCTGGTGGGGCTGTTCGGGGCGTCGCTGCTCTACGGGGACGGGGTGATTACGCCGGTGATCTCGGTGTTCAGCGCCGTCGAGGGTCTGCAGGCGCGGTCGCCGGCGCTGGAGCCCTACGTGCTGCCGATCTCGGTGGTGATCATCGTCGGGATGTTCCTGGTGCAAAAACGCGGGACGGCCAAGGTGGGGGCGCTGTTCGGGCCGGTGATGGTGGTGTGGTTCGTCGGCATCGCCCTGGTCGGCCTGCCCTGGATCATCCGCAACCCGTACATCCTGGGCGCCATCAACCCGCTGCACGCGGTGCGCTTCTTCATCGCGCACCGGGTGCACGGGTTCCTGGCGCTCGGCGCGGTGGTGCTGTGCGTGACCGGCGGCGAGGCGCTGTACGCCGACATGGGGCACTTCGGCGTCCGGGCGATTCGCCTGGCCTGGTTCGCGGTGGTGTTTCCGGCGCTGCTGCTCAACTACTTCGGCCAGGGGGCGCTGCTGCTGGCCGATCCG
>DAOMZC010000737.1:0-3799 GCA_035437965.1 Pseudomonadota bacterium | reverse complement strand
CCGATCAGGAAGCGCGACCGATCAAGCGGTGCTGGCGGCCCGCTGCGCGCTGGCCCTGACCCAGCGCTACCCCGACGCGCTGAGCACCCTGACCACCGGGCGGGCGCTGCTCGGCGGTCGCCTGCCGCTCGCCGCCGCGTTCGAGCGCTCGGCGCGGCTGCGCCAGGTCGGGCTGAGCGCCGACAACGCCGCCGACCGCGCCGCCGGCGAGGTGATCTTCCTGGACGGCGTCACCGCCGGGCTGCTCGACGCCCGCTTCGAGGTGCGCCGCCTCGCCGCCGGGGTGTACCTGCTGCGCGGCGAGCGGGTGAGCGTCGATGAGACCCGCTCGCTGCTCGGCCAGCCGACGCCGTGCGTCGGTCGCGACCACGAGCTGGCCATCCTCGATGTGCTGTTCACCGAGTGCAAAGAGGACTCGACCGCCCGCATCACGCTCATCACGGCGCCGGCCGGCATGGGCAAGTCGCGCCTGCGCCACGAGTTCCTGCGCCGCCTCAAGTCGCGGCATGGCCCGGTCAAGGTGCTGTTCGGCCGCGGCGACCCGCTGATGACCGGCTCCCCCTACGCGCTGCTCGGCCAGGCGGTGCGCCAGCTGTGCGGCATCCTGGAGCGCGACGAGCCGGCGGCGCAGCAGGCCAAGCTGTGGCAGCACGTCCACAACCGGCTGCCCGATTCCGAGGTGCGGCGGGTCGTCGAGTTCATCGGGGCGCAGTGCGGCATCGGCTCGCCCGACCCCGAGAGCGTGCAGCTGCGGGCGGCGCGCAGTGACGCGCGCATGATGACCGACCAGCTGAACCGCGCGTTCGTCGACCTCATGCGCGCCGAGTGCACCGAGGGTCCGGTGCTGCTCGTCCTTGAGGACCTGCACTGGAGCGACCCCCCGACGGTGCGCCTCATCGACTCGGCGCTGCGCGAGCTGACCGAGGAGCGCCTGATGGTGCTGGCGCTGGCGCGGCCCGAGATCGAGTCGCTGTTCCCCCGCCTGTGGGCCGAGCGCCGCTGCCAGTGGCTGCGCCTTGAGGGCCTGAGCAAGAAGGCGAGCGAGCGCCTGGTGCGCCAGGTCCTGGGCGCCGCGACCCCGGAAGCGGTGGTGCAGCGCATCATCGAGCAGTCGACGGGCAACCCGCTGTTCCTGGAGGAGCTCGTGCGCGCGGTGGCCGAGGGCAAGGGCCACGAGATGCCCGAGACGGTGCTGGCGATGCTGCAGTCGCGCCTGTTGCGGCTGGACCCGAGCGCCCGGCGCCTCTTGCGCTCGGCCAGCATCTTCGGCCAGACCTTCTGGCGCGGCGGCCTCATCGCGCTGCTGCGCTCCGAGCCGGGCTCCGTCGACGTCGACCGCTGGCTGCAGCGCCTGGTCGAGTCCGAGATCCTGGAGACCCAGCGCGAGAGCCGCTTCCCCAACGAGCCGCAGTACCGCTTCCGCCACGCCCTCCTCTGCGACGCCGCCTACAGCCTGCTCACCGTCGAGAGCCAGCAGCTCGGGCACCGCCTCGCGGTGCAGTACCTGGAGCAGATGGACGACGTCGACCCGCTGGTCCTCGCCGAGCACTGCGAGCGCGGCAACGACCGGACGCGCGCCGGCAGCCTGTACCTGCGCGCCGCCGAGATCGCCCACCACCGCGGCGACGCCGACACCGCGGTAATCCGCGCCCGCCGCGGGCTCGACTGCGAGCCCGACGAGATCGCCCGCCTCGGCCTGCTGGTCGTCCTGTGCCAGGTGCACCTGTGGCGCAACCAGTGGGACCAGGCCGCGGAGTTCGCCGAGGAGGTGATGCGGCTGTCGCCGCCCGGCAGCCCCGCGTGGGCGATCGCCGCGACGGCCCGGCTGGTCGACGCCCGCTACCTCCACCGCCACCTCTTCCTCAGCGCCCTGGAGGCCATCCGCCAGGTCGAGCCCGAGATCGACGCGGTGAGCACGATGGCCTTCGCGCTGACCATCGGCATCTACCTGCTCGACTCGGCGGGCGAGTTCGTCGTCGCCGACCAGTGCCTGCAGCGCCTGCACGACATCGTCGAGCCGGTCGCCGACTACAACCCCATCGCGCGCGCCTGGATGAACCGCGCCCACGCCCACCGCGAGGCGTGGATGCACGAGGACCCGTGGGCCGGGCTGTGCTACTCGGAGAAGGCGCGGGCGAGCTTCACCGAGGCCGGACACACCCGGGGGGCGCTGGACGCGCAGGTGTTCATCGGCATGAACTGCTGGTACCTGGGGGCGACCGAGCGGGCCGAGCAGGAGCTGCGGGCCACCCTCTCGATGGGCGAAGATCTGGGTCTGGTCTCGTCGCTGCGCACTCTTTTGTTCATCCAGGTCCTGTGCGATGAGGGGAAGCTGGACGAGGCCGAGCAGCAGGCGCGGGCGCTGGCCGAGACGGCGCAGACGGTCGACCTGACGCGGGGCCGCGGGCTGTGGGCGCTGGGCAAGGTGCACTACCGGCGCGGCGAGTACGCAGCGGCCGAGCGGCTGCTGCAGGAGGCGCTGCTGGCGTTCGCCGAGACGCCGCTGGATCGCGCCGCCGCGCAGGGGCTGCTCGCCCGGGTGCAGCTCGCCGACGGGCGCTCGGCGGCGGCGCTGGTTACGGCCGAGGAGGCGATGCAGCGCTTCAAGGACATAGGCTCGTTCGGCTTTCGCGGCGCCCCGGTGCACCTTGTGTATGCGCAGGCCCTGGAGGCAACGGGCGACCACGTGAAGGCCCGCCAGGTCATCAAGCGGGCGCTGGAGCGGCTCTTGCGCCAGGCCGACAAGATCGGCGACCCCGACCTGCGGTGCAGCTTCCTCGAAGCGGTTCCCGAGCACCGCCAGCTCATCGCCCTGGCCCACGCCTGGGACGCCGCCGCCCCCGACCCCCGAGCCGACCCCCGAGCCGACCCCCGAGCCGAGCTCCGGGCTGACTCCGAAGCTGCCCCCCAAAGCTGAATCCAGACGGTGCCGGCCCGCTCCGCCAGCGCCCCACTACTGCGGCACCCACCTACGAAGTCCCGGTCAAGCTATGATGAAAGATATGTCCGCTGAAGTGAGCTTCGATCTGTTCTCGCCCGGGGTCCGGGCCTGTCCGCATCCCACCTACAGCGCGATGCGCAGCGACGCCCCGCTTTATCGCCTGACCACGCCGACCGGCCAGCCGCTGTGGTACGTGACGCGCTACAAGGACGTGGCGGCGCTGCTCCGCGACAAGCGTCTGGTAAACGACGTGCGCAGCGCGCTGACCGCCGACGAGCTGGCGCGGCTGCCGGCGCCGGCGCCCTCCCATCGCTTCCTCACCAACCACATGCTCCACGCCGATCCGCCGCGCCACACCCGGCTGCGCAGCCTGGTCGGCAAGGCGTTCTCGCCCCAGCACATAAGCAAGCTGGCGCCGCGCATCGAGGCGCTGGCCGAAGCGCTCCTCGACGAGGTGGCGCCGCGCGGCCAGATGGATCTCATCGCCGACTTTGCCTTTCCGCTGCCGATCACGGTCATCTGCGAGCTGCTCGCGGTGCCCGCTGAAGATCACTTCCGCTTCCGCACCTGGTCGACCCTGATCGTGTCGGCCAGCCAGATGAGCCGCGATGCCGACGTGCAGAAGGTCGCCCCCGAGCTTGCCAGCTTCGCCGCCTACCTGCGCCAGATCATTGCCGCGCGGCGCGCCGCTCCGGGGGACGATCTGCTCTCGGAGCTCATCCGGCAGGAAGAGGCCGGCGACGCGCTGAGCGAAGAGGAGCTGTGCAGCATGGTGGTGCTGCTGCTGGTGGCCGGACATGAGACCACGGTGCACCTTATCGGCAACAGCATGCTGACGCTGTGGCAGCACCCGCAGGA
>DAOMZC010000736.1:0-3805 GCA_035437965.1 Pseudomonadota bacterium | reverse complement strand
CGGCTGTCACAAGAGCCCCAGCGGGCGCTCGACCCGACGCTGCAGGAAGGCACCCCGCAGCAAAAATCAGCGATCCGTCGGAGGTATCTGTCATGACCAGGGCGGCGCCGATGTGACCTAGGGCTCCCTCCTAGTTCTCCGTTTTCGCAAGCGAGCCTGCCGGTGCGGGGGCGGCGAATCTGATATGATGCAGGCGGGTCCCTTTTATGAAGCTCGCCCATTGCTCTCTGATAGTACTCTCCCTCCTGTTTCACCCTGCGGCGGCCCGCGCCGGAGCCTGGGCGCGACCGCTCGGCGGACTGTACCTGCGCGGGGGCGCCGGATTCTTCTTTGGTCAGCAGAGCTTTACGCTGGGCACCCTGCCGCCCGGACGATTCCGCGGCTACGCGGGAGAGCTCTACGGCGAGGTCGGCCTGAGCCACGGACTGGAGATCGACACGTCGGTGCGGTTCGTCGCCAACCGCAACATCTTCGACCAGCCGGTCGCCGGCAACAGCGAAACGGAGAACCTTGGCGCCGAGGACCTGGAGCTTTACCTGAAGTGGGCGCCGTTCAACGCGACCAACGCGTTCTCGGTAATCGGCGGCGCGCGCCTGTCGCTGTACGAGCCGCTGCCGGTGGACGAGCTGCTCGCCGGAGTCCCCCGCCGCGGACAGGGCGGCTACGATCTGCTGCTCGGGGTTGCGGCGGGGCACTCGTTCCACCCGTTTCCGGTGTGGGTGACCGGCGATGTCTCGCTGCGCTATCGCTTCGGGGTAGACTCGGCAGGACTGCGAATCCGCGGCGAGATCGGCGGGCGCTTCGTCGGCCCGTTCGGCGGCGCCGCAACGCTGGAGCTGCAGCCGACCTTCGGCAACACGACCTTCGACGACACCCGCCCCGTTCCCACGCCGGTACCGACCGTCTTCGCGCTGGGCGCCAAGCTGTTCACCGGCATCTACCGCGGCCTGGGAGCCAGCGCCGACTTCGCCTGGTACCCAGACCTGGGAAACAGCGGCCCCGGTCTGCGCTTCGGCATCGGCCTGACCTACGAGTTCACGCCGGTGCGCCCGGTCAAGCCAGCGGCCTAGGCAGAGGTCAGCAGGACAGGTTGCTGCCGGTCGCCACGCCGAGGATCCGGGTAAAGGTCGTGTAGTAGTTGATCCGCGACTGCACCTGATCCGGCCGCCCGCCGTTGCACTCCAGGGCGCCGTTGATCGCGCGGATCGTCACGCCGAAGCCCTGCGAGTTGATCATCGCGTTATGCGGAGTCGTGCCGGCCGCGCCGGTCCCGGTCATCCAGTACCAGATGCCGGTCCGCCAGGCAATCGCAGCGTCGGTGGCGACCAGCTCGGGGTTGTTCAGCAGGTCGACTCCGATCGCGCTCCCGGCGGCGGCGTAGTTGTAGTCCCAGCTGAGCTGGATCGGGCCGCGCCCGTAGTACTCCTTGCCGCCGCAGTTGCCCACTCCGCGCGAGCAGTACAGCGGATAGTTGGCGGTGTTGTACTCGCGGACCGCCTTCAGGTTGTCGGACTCGTGGGCGACGTTGGCCAGGAAGGCGGCGGCCTCCTGTTTGCGCACGGTGTCGCTTCCCGTGTTCGCGAAGGCCGGATAGGAAGACAGCGCTGCCACGAGGCCAGCGTAGGTATAGAACGAGCTGCGGTTTGGGAACATCTGGTTGAACTGCGCCTCGGTGACTACGAAGCCGCTCGTCGACGGCGGCGGCGGCGGCGTGGTGCTGCAGGTGGTGGGCGACCAGTACCAGGTGCTGATCGTCGGGTCGGTGCCATCACTGCCGTTGGCGCCGACGTTCACGAGCTTGTAGTAGTTGCCGTTGGCCGAGTACTTTACGGTCGTGCCAAGAGAGTAGTAAACGCCGGCTGACCAGGTGGTCGCGGTGCAGCCAGAGGGAGGAGGAGGAGGCGGCGGCGGCGGCGGCGGCGGGGTCGAAGTGGCAGTCCCCAGATCCTGAAACAGCGCGGGAACGATGTCCGGGGTCCACGAGGACAGGCTCGTATGCGCCAGCAGAACTTTGTAGAGCCGGCCGTTGTAGGTGACCTGGTTGCCAATCTGATAGCTGACCCCCGGAGCCCAGCTGGGAGCCGTGGTCGCGGTCACCGCAGCGAGAGTCTCGTCGGTCTCGTAGCCGCTCTCCCCGCAGCCAGCCAGCGCGGCGCTGAGCACCAGCCCACCGGCAAGGAAGCCCACCCGGCCGGAGCCGAGGCGGTGGAACAGACTGGAGAGGATACGGGCGGAGTCGTTACAGGTCGTCATGGCAGGCTCCTTGTCTCAGTGTTTGTTGCGACGTTCTGAGCTGGGAATAATCAAGAACCAGGCCAAGCCCTACGCACCGACGCTGCGCCCGCGCGCAGGGCCAGAGCCGAGCTCGCGCCAGCGGCCCGCCCGGCCTGCGGCTCGACGGCGACGCCAGAGGCGATCGTAACCCGGCACCGTAACACCGTAACAGCGTACCGTAACCCGGGCCGCTGTTCTGGCGCCTCACGCGCGGCGAAGCGCGACCCTACAGCGCCTTCTTCCCACCGCGGCCGTCAGGCGCCTTTGGCGCGGGGGTGCTTGCTTCGCTCGCGTAGCTCGGAATCTGCGCCAGAAGGAGCAGCTCGCGGATGTGGTTCGGGTGCCACGCTCCACCGCGCTTGGGGGTCAGGCCGCGCAGGGTCAGCTCGCGGGCAATCTGGCGCAGCGAGTAGTTAGCCCGCCGATACCCGACCGCCAGCTCCAGCGTCTTCCCCTGGTCGTAGGTAGATGCGCAGTGCCAGCGATCTTTGACCGTCTGCGGATACCACTTGGAGCCCACTTCCGGCATCAGCTTCTCGGCCGTCAGGCGCTTGCCGATCTCCTGATAGCTCAGGTTCTGCGCCCGCAGCTCGGCGATACGGCGGGTCACGGCGTCGGGGTCGCGGATGGCGTTGCTGCGGTCCCAGTGTTTGCGCGAGTACAGACCCTCGCGGGTCAGGATGCGGCGCACCGCATCGCAGCTCCACGACTTCCGCGGCGGCGGCCGTCCCTCGGCGGTCAGCAGGTTGGCGATGGTCTGGATGCCCAGGCCCTGCGCGTGCAGCTCCCTGATGCGCGCGACCGCCTCCAGCTTGGCCGGGTTCTCCACCACGACGCGCCGGCCGCTCGCATCGAGCTTGTCCGAGTACTCCTTCCCATAGGGAAGGCCGCCGCACGCCACGCCCTGGGCCTTGAGAGCGCGCATGGCATGCGCGGTCCGCTCGCTGGTCTGGGAGACCTCCCCTTGCGCCAGCACCGCGCGGAAGTAGATGAGGGTCTCCCCGGCAGCGGTCTTGGAGTCGACGCCTGCTATATCGAAGGCAAGGAACCTGTACTTGGCGTTCCGCCCGAAGTAGCTTTCCAAAAGGTGGTGCCAGTCGCCCACGCTGCGTGAGATCCGACACAGAGATACCGAGAGCAGCAGCGCCCCGGTCTCGACCATCCGTAAAAGGGCCGCCTGCAGACCGGGCCGCGCGAGCTCCTTGCCCGTCCACTCGTCGCGGTAGATACCGAGCAGGTTCAGGCCGAGCTGCTGACAATAGCTGACGATGCGATCCTGCTGCACGCTGAGCGAGATTCCCTCGCTGGCCTGTTCATCCGTAGATACCCGGATATAGCCAATCGCGGCCGGCGCAGAGTCCCCCATCGTCATAAAGTACTTCAGGCCGCGCCCGCGGATCAACATGTACGGACTTCTGCGGACGAGTCCTACGTTAACGCCCTACTTTACCGGCGGCCTCCTGTTATGACTTGGATGAAGGCACCCTCGCCTATATGTCGCCGGAGCAGACCGGGCGCATGAATCGGCTCG
>DAOMZC010000735.1:0-3806 GCA_035437965.1 Pseudomonadota bacterium | reverse complement strand
GGCACCGCGCCGAACGCGAACGCGATCGTCGGCAGCAGCGCGCTCCACGTCCGCCACGACGCGCCGTCATAGGCTTCCAGGCGGCTGCCAGAGGGTGCGGGCTGAGCGGGCCCTTCCGAGATACGCATTTCTGAAGACTATGTCACAGCTCGGGCAGGCGCGCACCATACGCCGCATCCCGCGGCGGAGCGGCTGCCAGACCAGAATCCGGCCCCGATCCACAGGGTTAGCTCAGCCGCCCGGCGCCAAGCGGACAAGCAGCAGGCGACTTGGGCGCGAAGGAGCTACTTCTTGATGCAGTTATTTAGCGCCGTAAGCTGGCAGATCCCGGGCTGCAAGGTCGTGCAGGCGTCGGTGTTGCTCAGGCAGTTGAGCTCTTGCTGACGGATGTCGTTGGCGTTCGAGCAGCTGGCCGCCAGGTCCTGATCGGCCTGGGCATGCAGGCCCGCTTTGCTGTTGCAGTCAGTGTGACAGTTTGCGGTCTCGACGTCGTTTTTGCGCCCGCACTTTTTGTCGTTGTCGCAGTTGGCGTTGCAGATCTGCAGGTCGGTCACCGCTCCGCCGCAGCCCACGGTCAGGCCCGCGGTAAGATAGAGCGCCGCCGCAGCGACAAGGGTGCCAAGCGTTCTTTTCATCATTGTCAGCTCCTTGGTACTTGGGTCTTTACAATAAGCCAAAGCAAACCGCGGCGGCATTATGCCACAAGCCGTCCACCACAGTTCCATACCTCTTTTAGCCCTGGTTCGGCCCTAGTTCGGCAAGCCCTTTCCGGCGGCGCCGAGACAGAGGAAAATAAGCGGGAGACACGCGAGCAGCTCTATAAAAGGTCTACCCATGCTTAAAGCCCGACGCCTTTCCCCCAGCATCCGTTTACCCCAGGCAGCGCCGGCGCGCCCGACGACGGCGACGACGACCGTGGGTGCCGCCTCGTCCTGGAAGCGGCGCCTCCTGCCCTTGGTGGCCATGGCGCCGCTCCTTGGCGCGGGCAGCTGCGGGCTGCTCGATGAGCTGACCTCGCCCGCGGGCGAGACGCCGCCGGCGGTCCAGGCCTCGCAGCTGCAGCTGCGCAAGCGGCCCTCGATAACCCAGCTGGCGTCGTATTATTGCCCGATCGTGATCACCGACCCGATGCTGCGGCTCGGCTGCCTGCTGCTGCCGCAGGTCACGATGGCCGACCTCGCTTTCCAGTTCGGGATCGACATCACCATCCACAACCCCAACAACGTCCCGGTCCCGGCGCTCGATGTGCTGCTCGGGCTCAAGCTCTTTGATGGGCAGGCGACCGAGGCGCTCGGGGCAATCTGCGTCAGCCTGTGCGGCACCGCGGATCCGACCTGCGACGGCAAGCCCAAGCCCGGCGCCTGCATGTCGAGCCAGACCGACATCCGCAACCTCGACGACTTCAGCGCCCGAGTCCCGCAGCTGATAAGCGACATCGTCAGCGGCAACGCGGTGCAAGAGCTGCGCAAGTCGACGATCGCGGCCGGCGGCGACGTCCAGCTGAACCTGACCTTCGACCTCGGCCTGACCCAGGCGATCAGCGTCTTTGAAAAGACCGCGCAGGCGTACGTGACGACGCTGATAAGCGGCGGCACCCCGACGCTCAGCGTGCCCGTCGCGGCCGAGGGCTCGGTGTACTTCAACCTGCCGGTCCTCGGGCGGCTGGGGGTCGGCTACGGACCGCTTACTACTACCTGGCAGATTGACAACACGATCCTGTAACCGGCGGCGAGCCGAGAGTTTTGGTACGATGTGAAGCTCAACATGCGGACTTATCTGGTTCCCTGGTCGGGCTTTAGGCCCTTTTGCGCGGCGCTGCTGGCCCTGGTTGCGGCGCCCGCCGTCCCGGGCACCGTCGCCGTCGCCGCGCCGGTCCGGCCCAAGGCGCTGCCCGCCGATAAGGCCGCCCAGAGCATCACCGCGGCGGCGCTGCACGAGCACGTCCGCGCGCTGACCGACGACAAGCTGGCGGGCCGCCAGCCGGGCACGCCGGGCGAGGCGGAGGCGCAGCGCTACCTCGGCGAGCAGCTGGAGAAGGCGGGCCTCGGCGCGGCCGGGGATGGGGGCGGCTTCGTGCAGGCGCTGAGCCTGGTCGGGGTCCGCTCGCGGCTCGTCGCCGCGCCGACGTTTCGCTCGCTGTCGACATCGATCCCGGTGCAGATTGCGGTGAGCTCGGCCGAGCTCGCCCTGCATGCCACGACGGCGGTGGCCAACTCGACGCTGGCCGAGGCGGAGATGGTCTTTGTCGGCTACGGCATCACCGCCCCCGAGTTCAAGTGGGACGACTACAAGGGCGTCGACGTGCACGGCAAGGTCGTGCTGCTGCTCGACAACGATCCGCAGACCAGCCCCGCCGTGTTCGCCGGCAAGACGCGGCTGCAAAAAGGTCGCTGGCCGTCCAAGCTCGCCGAGGCGGCGCGGCGGGGAGCGGTGGCGGCGCTGGTCGTTCACGATCCGGCCACCTCCGGCGAGAAGTTCTCGGCGCTGGCCGCCCGCTGGACGGGGGAACACTACCTCGAAGCGGGGGCCGGGGAGACGCCGGCGTTCGCAGTGCGCGGGTTTCTGACCGAGGACGCCTGCCGCCGGATCATGCAGGCGGGCGGCCAGGACTTCGATATGGCCCGGCGGGGAGCCGAGGATCGCGGGTTCAACCCGATCACCCTGCCGGTGCGCATGTCGGCCCGCCTGCAGAACCAGCTGCGCCCGCTGAAGACCGGCAACGTCGTCGGGATCATCGCCGGCAGCGATCCGCGCGGACGCGGCGAGGCGATCGTCTTTACCGCCCACGCCGATGGGCTGGGCACTCGGGCCGAGGAGTCAGGTCCGGGCAAGATCTACAGCGGGGCGCGCGATAATGCAGTGGGCCTGGCCGCGCTGCTCGGGCTGGCGCGCGCCGCTCGGCTCGGGCCGCCGCCCCGGCGAACCCTCATCTTTGCCGCGGTTACGGCGCAGGCCTCGGGCTTCCAGGGGGCCAAGCACCTCCTTTTGCACCTGCCGCCGCCGGCGACCAAGGTGATTGCCCACCTCAACCTGGATGTCCCGGCGGTGGGGCCGGCGCGGGCGCAGAGCATCCAGATCGGCCGCGGCAAGTCGTCCCTGGATGGGCTCGTCGATGCGGTGGCCAAGCTGCACAAGCGGCAGGTGCTCGCCGATCCCAATCCGCAGCTCGGGCTCTACTATCGCAGCGACTCGCTGCGCTTTGCCGAGGCGGGCATCCCCTCGCTGTTTCTCGGGGCGGCGGATGTGCAGCAGTTCCTTGGGGAGCGGTTCGGACAGCCGACCGACGCCCTGGGGGCCGACCTCGCGCTGGACGCCACCGCCCAGGACGCGCAGCTGTTGTACCTGACCGCCCTGCGGATTGCGGACAGCAAGCTGCCGCCCAAGTGGAACCCGGGCGACGAATTCGCCCCCAAGCCGTAACCACGGCTCGCGAGCGGGACCGAGCGAACCGCAGCCCGCCTGGTTCTACTCAAGCCATAACCACGGCTCGCGAGAGAGACCGGGCGAGCCGCAGCCCGCCCGGTCCTACTTCTTCAGGACGAAGTTCAAGCCGCGGATGGTGTTGAACGGCGCCGAGGCCTTGCCGGGGGAGCCGCCGCCACCGCCGCGGTTGTCTCGGTTATCGCGGTTGTCGCGGTTGTCCCGGTTATCGCGGTTGTCCCGGTCGGGGCGTGGCCCGCCGGCGCGCTGTCCCTCGTCGCGGCGGCCGCGGCTCGCCGCTTCGTCACGGCGCCCGCCGTCGTCGCGCCGGCCGCCGCCGGCCGGAGTCGCGCCGCTGCGCGGCGGCTCGGGGCGCTCCCCCCCGG
>DAOMZC010000734.1:0-3806 GCA_035437965.1 Pseudomonadota bacterium | reverse complement strand
ACAAGGACGGCTTCGAGGACGACGACGGCTGCCCCGATCCCGACAACGACAAGGATCGCATCCCCGACAAGTTCGACAAGTGTCCGACCGAGCCCGAGACCTACAACGGCATCGACGACGAGGACGGCTGCCCCGACAAGGGCCGGGTGCTGGTCACCAGCGGCAAGATCCTAATCCTCGACAAGGTCTACTTCGAGACCGGCAAGGCGCAGATCAAGGCGGTGAGCTTCCCGCTGCTCGATCAGGTGGCGGCGACCCTCAAGGGCAACCCGCAGATCGAGCTCATCGAGATCCAGGGTCACGCCGACGAGCGCGGCAACGACGACGCCAACCTGCGGCTGACCCAGCTGCGCACGCAGTCGGTCAAGGAGTACCTGGAGAAAAAGGGCGTCGAGTCCGGCCGCATGGTCGCCAAGGGCTACGGCGAGACCAAGCCGGTGTGCTCGCAGCACAACGAGACCTGCTGGGAGAAAAACCGCCGCGTCGAGTTCGTCATCCTCAAGCCGGCCCCCCCGGGCGGCGCCGGCGCCAGCAGCAGCCCCGAGGCGACGGAGTCCGATCCGAAGCCGACCAAGAAGAAGGGCAAAAAGAAGCGCAGCAAGTAATCCCGCGGCCCCCCCTGCCGGGGGCCTGCCGTCCCTACTGTCCCCGATAAGTCACTAGACCGCCAAACCGCTGTTACAGGGCTTTTCGTAGCGCTGCGTTGTGCGCTACCCTGGACCCCGACGCGAGACGACTATGCTGGGGACTCTGCTCAAACCCGACTACGAGAAGCTCATCCGGGACAAGGACTGGAAGGCCCTGCGTTCCGAGTTTGCCCAGCTCGATCCGCCCGATCTCGCCGAGATCCTTGAGGAATTCCCGCTGCACGACAGCGCCGTGGTGTTCCGCATCCTGCCGCGCGACTCGGCGGCGGTGATCTTCGAGTACCTGGCGCTCGACCTGCAGACCAAGCTCGTGCAGAGCCTGGCCGACGAGCAGCTGGTGAACCTGCTCAACGGCATGGCGCCCGACGATCGCACGCGCCTGTTCGAGGAGCTGCCGCCCGAGGTCACCAAGCGCGCCCTGGCGAGCCTGACCCCCGGCGAGCTGAAGATCGCCCGCCAGCTGCTCGGCTACCCGGAAAACTCCGCCGGCCGCCACATGACGCCCGAGTACGTGGCGGTGCGGCCGACCATGACCGCCGCCGAGGCGCTCACCTACATAAGGAAGCACGGCCGCGGCAGCGAGACCCTCAACGTCATCTACGTCACCGACGACAAGGGCAAGCTCCTAAACGATCTGAAGCTGTCCACCCTGGTCATGGCCGAGCCGAGCACCAAGGTCCAGGACATCGACGACGGCCAGCTCTACAGCCTGCTCGCCTCGGCGGATCGCGAGGAGGTGGTGGCGGCGTTCGAGAAGTACGACCGCGTCGCGCTGCCGGTCACCGATACGAGCGGCGTGCTCCTGGGCATCATCACCATCGACGACGTGCTGGACGTCGCCGAGGCCGAGGCGACCGAGGACATCCAGAAGCTCGGCGGTATGCAGGCCCTGGACGCGCCTTATATCGACAGCTCGTTCTTCAACATGATCCGCAAGCGCGCCGGCTGGCTGCTGGTGCTGTTCGTCGGCGAGATGTTCACCGCCACCGCGATGAGCTACTTCGAGGCCGAAATAGCCCGCGCCGTGGTGCTGGCGCTGTTCATCCCGCTCATCATCAGCAGCGGCGGCAACTCCGGGTCGCAGGCGACCTCGCTCATCATCCGCGCCCTGGCGATCCGCGAGCTCGAGCTGCGCGACTGGGCGATGGTCCTCAAGCGCGAGCTGCTCAGCGGCCTGGTGCTCGGCTCGATCCTGGCCGTGGTCGGCTTCATGCGCATCGTCTTGTGGCCCACCCGCGTCGCGGTCTACGGCAAGCACTTCGTGATGATCGCGATGTCGGTGTCGCTGAGCCTGGTCGGGGTGGTGCTGTTCGGGACCGTCGCCGGCTCGATGCTGCCGTTCATCCTGCGCCGGCTCGGGCTTGACCCGGCGGCGGCCTCGGCGCCGTTCGTCGCAACCCTCGTCGACGTGAGCGGGCTGATTATCTACTTCACCTGCGCCAGCATCGTCCTGCGCGGCGCCATGCTGTAGCCGCTGCCGGCTACAGCGGGTGCTTCAGGCGCGCCTTGACCTCCTCGACGAGCTTCTTGGGCGAGATGGGCTTGGACAGGTAGCCGTCGCAGCCCGCGGCCAGGGCGCGCTCCTGATCGCCGCGCATGGCGTGGGCGGTGAGCGCCAGGATGGTGATGTGGCGGGTCGCCGCGTCGGCCTTGAGCTGGCGCGAGCACTCCCAGCCGTCGATCACCGGGATCGACAGATCCATCAAGATGAGGTCCGGCAGGTCGGCCCGCGCCTCGCGCAGCGCCTCCTCCCCGTTGGCCGCCATGCGAACGCGAAACCCCGAGTGGCGCAGCACCGTCTCGAAGATCTTCTGGTTGTGGATGTCGTCGTCGACAAGCAGGATGGTTTGCGGTCTTTCGGGCTCAGTCGTCACGGGGTCACTCGCTTACGCCTGATCGGACAGGAGGTGTCGGGGAGGCGGTGCAATCACGGGGTTACTATCGGTGTCACTGCGCGAGAGCTGCTTCATGCTCAGCAGCGGAGAGCGCGGCAGGCGCAGAGTAAAGCACGACCCGACGCCGAACACGCTCTCTACGTCAATGGTCGCCCCCAGCATCTGCGCCAGCCGGCGGGCGATCGCCAGGCCGAGGCCGGTGCCGCCGAAGCGCCGCGTCGAGCTGCCATCGACCTGGCGGAACTCCTCGAAGATCACCTCCAGGTGCTCGGAGCGGATGCCGATGCCGGTGTCGCGCACCGCGATCAGCACCTCGTCCCGCGCGGCGTCCTCGAAGACCGTGACCACCACCGAGCCCTGCACGGTGAACTTGATCGAGTTGGCCACCAGGTTCGTCAGGATCTGCTGCAGCTTCGAAGAGTCGGTCTGGATGCGCAGCTCGGGCGGGCACACGAGCTGCACCTTGTAGGGCCGATCGCGGCCCATCGCCTCGGCCTCCTTGATGATCGCGGTGACCACGGCGTGCAGGTTGATCGACTCGGTAAGCAGGTCCATCTTGCCGGCTTCGATGCGCGACAGGTCGAGGATCTGGTTGATCAGCCGCAGCAGGTTCGCCGACGACGCCAGCACGCCCGAGATTGCGTCCTCGGCGTCGGCGGTGATCGGGCCGTACAGGCCGTCGCGAATGAGCTCGGAGTAGCCCATGATGGCGTTCAGCGGCGTGCGCAGCTCGTGCGAGACGTTGGCGAGGAACTCCGACTTGAGGCGGTTTACCTCGCGCAGCTGGTTGCGCTGCACGCGCAGCTGGATGCTCTGATGCTCCAGCTGGTTGGTCTGCACCTCGAGCTGGTTGCGCTGCTCCTCGAGCTGATCGCGCTGCGCCTTTACCTGATCGCGCTGCGCCGCCAGGGTCTCGTTGCGCTGGGTCAGCTCGTGGGCGAGGCGGCCGACGCGGGCATAGGCGCGGGCGTTGCTGACCGCGATCGCCAGCTGCGCCGCCGCCTGGCGGATGAAATCGAGCAGCGACGGATCCGGGGCCTCGCTGGAGGTGAGCACGAGCACCAAGAGCCCGAGCGGCTGGTTGCGGAACACCAGCGGCACGACCAGGCGCCGGCCGATGACCTTGACCACCTCATGGATCGGGATCTTGCTGCCGTCGGGAGCGACCGGGCGCGCGGCGAGGAAGTCCTTCAGCGACGGCGGCGGCCCCAGGGTGTGGGTCGAGACCCCGTAGGCCGCGCGGACCAGGAGGTCGGTCTCGTTG
>DAOMZC010000733.1:0-3808 GCA_035437965.1 Pseudomonadota bacterium | reverse complement strand
CAAGCCCGGTAAAGTAACCAGCGATACAGCTTGCGCTTCAAGCGTTCCGCGGCGGCTCGAAGAGGTTGCAAACCTGGGCCTTGGGAACGGAACGTTATCGGGGAGCGCGCCCCGTTAAGCCGCCATTAAGGAATGCTGGCTACTATCCCGGCCGAGATGGAGCAGCAGCGCTGGTATCGTGACAACATCCCGCTAAAGAATCAGTTCATCGTCGACGTCGGCGCGAACGTCGGGGCGCTCTCGCAGTTCTTTTGGGAGGCGAGCGCAGGTACCAGCCGCCTCATCTCTGTTGAGCCCCTGCCGCAGAACGTGGCGGTCATCCGCGAGCGCATAAGGCTCGCCGGAGCTTCTGCTTGGGTCGTCGAGGAGTGCGCCGCTTCCGGTAGCGAAGGCGCCGTTGCGATGGGAGCGTTCCAGCTGCCGGGGGGCGGCTGGAATGGGGTGGTCGGCGGTACCCAGGGCTCGGCGGTCACGGTGCCGGCGCGCCGCCTGTCGCTCCTTGTGCCCGAGGCGACGGTCGTCAAGGTCGACATCGAAGGGCACGAGTATGAAGTTCTCGACGAAGCGCTTCCTCATCTGGTCTCCGTTCACACCTGGGCGCTCGAGCTGCACATGGTGAGCGGGCGACCTCTTGAGCAAGTGCTGGCGCAGCTTGCCGCGCGCGGCTACCGGCTGCTGGCCGCGGGCCGCAGCCGGAGCGCGCCGAGCGGTCCGTGGGTGAGCACCCCGATTCCGCCCGAGCTCTCGTGGTCGCAGATACCCGTCGCCAAGACGCTGCCCGATGGCTCCGTGTTCAAGATGCTGCATGTGATCGCGACCAGGCTGTAGCTGGCTCATCGGCTGGCGACTTTCAGACGGCGGTCGCTACAGTTTGCAAGGTCCGGCTCTGGCCCCGACCGTGCTTGCTGCGGGCTCCATCGCGGTGGTATGAACCCCCTCACCGCAGACTACATACTACCAAAGGAGTTCCCCATGGAGCATCACGGATGGAATGTCATCGATGCCGACGCCGGCGTCCTGTGGCGCGAGTACCGCTTCAGCGGCAAGGCGCTCGCGACGACGCTGGTGTTCCGCGGGACGGACGGAAGTCTGGTGGTGGTGAGTCCCGGCACCGGACTGTCCGCCGCCGACTACGACGCGCTGCGGGAATTCGGCGAGGTCCGGGCCCTGATCGCCAACAATACCTTCCACCACCTGGGTCAGCAGCCGTGGCGCCAGCACTTCAAGGACGCGCAGAGCTACGCGCCGCCGCGGGCGGTGGCGGCGCTGGACAAGAAGGTGCAGGGAGTGCAGTTCCGTTCGCTTACAGAGCTGCCGCTGCCGGCGCACGTGCGCTGGGAGGATCCGCCGGGCTTCAAGACCGGGGAGGCGATCCTGAGCGTCGGCACCCGGCGGGGCTCGGTCTGGTACTCGGGGGACCTGCTTACCAACATCACCAGCTTGCCGCCGCCGCCGCTGCGCTGGCTGTTCACCTGGACCGGCTCGGCGCCGGGCTTCCGCCGGTTCCTGCCGGCGATGTGGCTGCTCATCAAGGACCGGCGGGCGGTCAGGGAGTGGGCGCTGGCGCGCCTTGGCCAGGATCCTCCCGCCGTCGTGGTCCCGGCGCACGGCCGTCCCGTCGAGGGGACCGACGTTGCGGAGCAGACCCGGGCGCAGCTCTTGCGGCTCTAGCGGACGGATCGGTTCGTGAGCGCCCGACCCGGGACGCCGCTCGGGGCCGGGCGCTTGCCGGCGCGGCGGACAGCGCTCGGCGCGGCCCCGCACTGGCGCTGCAGGAGGGTCGTCAGGTGCTCCGCAGAGCAGCAGCCGACCCGCCGGGCAATCGCTTCCACTTTCAGGTCGCTCTCGGTCAGCAGCCGCTGCGCCGCCGCCGCGCGCTCCTTGTCGAGCTCTGTACGGAACTGCGTGCCGCGCGCGGCAAGCAGGCGCTGCAGCGTGCGCGGTCCGATTCCCAGGCGCCGGGCCGCCTCGTCCAGCGCCAGCCGCAGTCCGGCCGCCTGCAGCACCGCGCGGAGCCGCGCCAGCAGGGGATCTGCTTCGACGAACGGACTCACCAGCTGCTGCAGCCGCGCCGCCAGCGCACCGCCGTCGGTCCGCCCCAGCCAGGCGAGCGCCGGGGCGAGCTCGGTGAACACCGCCCACGGCGCGGGGGCCTCGGTCACCGGGACCGCGCCGGCGATCACCGCTCCCACCATCCCCGGGGGACGCAAGAGGGCCTGGCGGCGCACCCGGGCGGCCAGCGCGTCGCGCCGCGCTCTCAGCGCGTCCACGTAGGAGTCAAAGACCTCGCCATCGAGCCGCTCGAGATAGCGCGCATCGAACAGCACGTCACAGCCCCCGGCCAGCGCCGGGTGGTGCGGGAAGTCGAGGAGCTCGACGAGCAGCGCCACATCGTCCGCCCCCGGACAGCCCCACAAGGTCACTCCGAGCAGGTTCGCATCCGGACAGAAGACGAGCACCTGGCGGCCGGCGAAGTAGCGACCCAGCGGCGCGTGCAGGAGCTCTTGGTACAGATCCACGGGTTGCATGCGCAGGGCGCGACTATTTCAAATCGGCGGCGCGCTGACAACCGGCTCGCCCAAGTGCGCGCCCGCCTCCTGCACGTGGGGATCACATTGTCGCGTTCGTGCAGGGGACTGTCGCGTCCCCAGGCGGTGGAGCCCGTATACAGGGGTCATGACAACCGACGCACTTTACCGCGGCTTCGCCCGGCTGCAGGCGGCCCAGACTCCCAGCGGCTCCCTTCACGGCGACTATGACGGGCCGCTGTTCCTCCTTCCGGGGTATGTCTTTGCCCACTTCGCCACCGGCAGCGAGCTTCCCGCCAGCGTGCGCGCGCAGCTCCTTGCGACCCTGCGCGCGACCCGCAACGCCGACGGCGGCTGGGGACTGTACTTCACCGGGCCGAGCACTCTGTTTACCACCGTCCTTGGCTACGTGGCGATGCGGCTCCTCGGCGCCGCCGCCGCGGAGCCGGAGCTCGGCCGGTCGCGCGCGTTCCTGCGCGAGCGCGGCGGCGCGGCGCGGGTGGCGTCCTGGGGCAAGTACTGGCTGAGCATCCTCAACCTCTACGACTGGGAAGGCGTCCATCCGGTGCTCCCCGAGCTGTGGCTGGCGCCGCGCTGGCTCCCCGGTCACCCGAGCCACTTGTGGTGCTTCGCGCGCACCGTCTACCTGCCGGTGTCCTATCTGTACGGACGGCGCTGGCAGGTGCCGCTGCAGCCGATCCTGCTTGCCTTGCGCGAGGAGCTGTACCCGGTCCCCTACGAGCAGCTGCGTTTCGCCGAGCTGCGCGACGCCAGCGACCCCGGTGACCGGCTCGCCCCGGCCTCGTTCCTGTCGGGGCTTGTGCAGCGGACCGTGGGCGGACTTGAAGGAGTCCTCCCGCGGTCGTGGCGCGAGCGCGCGCTGGCTTTGGTGCTGGCGCACGTCCGGCACGAGCAGCTGTGCACCGATTTCCTCGACATCGGTCCGGTGTCCAAGGCGCTGAACGTCGTCGCCAGCTTCGCCGCCGAGCCGGCGGGCGAGCACACCCGGCGGGCCATCGCGGCACTGCCGCGCTACCTGTTCCCGTGCGCCCGCGGCCTCACCATGCAGGCCTTCAGCTCGACGGAGCTCTGGGATACCGGCTTTGCCGCGCTCGCCCTGGCCGAGACCGGCCAGCTGGCGCAGCACCCGGAGCTCGGGCGCGCCGCGGCGCGGTTCATTGCCGACAGCCAGCTGCGCAGCGACTGTCCGGACGGCCGCCGCTTCAGTTTTTAATTTTAGCATGTCTTTATGCCAATTAAGATAAGATCGTGGTTTTGCT
>DAOMZC010000732.1:0-3817 GCA_035437965.1 Pseudomonadota bacterium | reverse complement strand
CGGCCCAGCCAGCGCCAGCGCCAGGCGCCCCACCGGCAGCGCCACCGATGGCCGTCCCGCCGCCGCCGGCCGCCCGGCCTGGCCCTCCTCCTGCGGGGGCGGCAAACCCCAACGGATAAGCTGCCACCGCGCTGCTGGACGAACGGCAGCGCGGGCCTGCTAATTGTGAAGCGGAAGATCGATCTAGAGCATCGAACAAAGGAGATGCGGCTTTGGAACAGAACCACTCGGGAGCGAATTTGATGATACGGCGTCGCGCACTCCAGGTCATCGGGACTTCATTTACTGCAGGCGGTCTCTTCTTGCTTGGCTGCAACAAGAATGGCAGTCAGGGGTCCGGTCCGAGTGCGGGAGCCGGGGCGGCCGGGGCCGGGGGGAGCTGTCAGGACAAGATCGAAGTCGACGAGGCCGCCGCCACTCTCCGGCGCACGCTGCAATACAAGGAGAAGTCCGACACCCCGGACAAGAAGTGCAGCTCGTGCGCCCAGTTTGAGGTAGAGCGGTACGCGGGGACCGGCTGCGGCGGATGCAAGCTGTTCGCCGGCGCAGTCAACCCCGAAGGGCTCTGTCTCAGCTTCGCACCCAAGGGGACTCCCCCGGCCGCGGCCGGCGTATCGCCGCCACCGCCCGTCCCGGCAACGGTCCCCGCCAAAGGGGGCTGAGCCCTGACCGGCCGCGCAGCTGGCGGCCGGAGGCAAGGCAGTCGCCTCCGGCTTGCCGCGCGACCAGCGGCCGGCGCCTGCCACCGGCGCCGCGATCAACCAGCCGGGCAGCCGGGCAGCCGGGCAGCGCGCCATATCATGCGACAGCCTTTTATCGTCCCTGCGCAGCTGCCGATCGCGAACCGCCGCGGGCGCGGCGCGCCAGATCGAAAAGATGAGCGGGTAGGGAAGCGGTGACAAAGACTGCCGTCCAGCGGTAGTCGGTGCCGGTGAGCGCGCAGCGCACGGCCACGAGCAGCAGCGCTCCTGCCAGGAGCTGGCCCAGCACATCGACCGGTGCCAGACCGCGGTAGCGCCCCCGCCTCCAGGCCAGCAGCGCCGCCGCCTCCAGCCCGACGATCGCCAGCACGAAATCGATGACGCTGCCGCTGGCAAATAGCTCGCTCACCTGCGGCCTCCAGCGCCAGCGCCCTCCATGGGGTGGCAAGTCCGAGCAGGTGACCCCAGTCCTTGAAGAAGATCCGCACGTGAGCCGCCGGCCGGGCGCGCACCAGCTCCTTGTGCATGTACGCCTGCCAGGTGAGCGCCTGCACGTCCGGGTCGCGGCAGATGCTGACGAAGCGCTCGCGTCGGCGATCGTTCCGGTACCAGAAGTACTGCATGATCCCGAGGATGAAGAAGACCCGCCCGTGCGCCTTCATGAAGCGCCGGCGCGCCAGCCGCAGCGCCCGGGCATCGCCGCTGGCCAGGAACGCGGCGCCCGCTTCGGCGGCCAGCTGACCGCCGACCATCGCGTAGTAGATCCCCTCGCCCGAGGCCGGCGCGACCACCCCGGCGGCATCGCCGGCCAGCACCACATCGCGGCCGTTGTCCCAGCGCCCGAGCGGCTTCATCGGAATCGGCGCCCCCTCGCGGCGCACCGTCTCTACGTCTTGCAGGCCCGCCGTCGCGCGCAGGGTGGTGACCGCGCGGCGCAGCGCGAAGCCCTTGCGGGCGCTCCCGGCGCCGATGCTGGCGGTGGCGCCGTGCGGGAACACCCAGCCGTAGAAGTCGGGCGAGATGGCGCCATCGTAGACCACATCGCAGCGGCTGCCGTCAAAGGACGGGATGCCGCCGGTGGCGGGGATGCGGACGATCTCGTGATAGGCGAACACGCAGGCCGGGCCCTGCGGGCTTACTTCCTGGCGTGCCACCTGCGACAGTGCGCCATCGGCACCGATCACCAGCCGAGCGCGGACGGTCGCCGGTCCGGCGGCGGTGCGATAGTGAACCCGTGCGCCGTCGCTGGTGTCGCGGCTGAGGCGCTCAAAGACGCCGGTGCGGCGGACGGCACCGCTGAGCGCGGCGCGGGCGCGCAGGAACTCGTCAAAGACCTCGCGATCGACCATCCCGACGTAGCCGCCGTCGATGGGCATGTCGACCTGGCGGTGGCTCGGGGCGACCATGCGCGCCGCGCGGACGCGGGCGCACAGGAGGTGCTCGGGGATCGCGAAGTCGCGGATCAGGCGGGGGGGAATGGCGCCGCCGCACGGCTTGATCCGGCCGGCCTTGTCGAGCAGCAGCACCGATCTTCCGGCCCACGCCAGCTCGCTGGCCGCGGTGGCCCCGGCAGGTCCTCCGCCGATGACCACCGCATCGAACAGCTCGTCTTGACCGCGCATCAGCTTGGACTCCTGGGCCGGCGCGCGCGATGAGCGGGTGGCGCGCCGGCGGTTGTGGGGTTGTGTGGAGCTGTTTTCGCTGAATTCCCAGCAGCTGTAAAGTTAGATTTACGTCAATCTAGATTGACATGTTCAATCGAGCTCGGTTACAGATGGGGCATGACGTCGGGAAGCCAACCGAGCCAATCGGCGAACAGCGCAGCGACCGCGGCCCGTCGGCCCGCCCCGCTTTACACCCCGGAACAGCGGCGGCGGCGCGACGCCACGCCATGGACGCTGGTGCAGGGGCTGCTGGCGCCGGCGCAGTTTCTCGCCTTCCTTATCAGCCTGGTCCTGGTGCTGCGCACCCTGATGACCGGCGAGGGCGCGAGCGCCGCAGCGGTCTCGGTGGTGATAAAGACGCTGTTCCTTTACGCGATCATGGTGACCGGCGCGATCTGGGAGAAGCGGGTCTTTGGCCGCTACCTGTTCGCTCCCGCCTTCTTCTGGGAGGACGTGTTCAGCATGCTGGTGATCGCGCTGCACACGGCGTACCTGGGGGCGCTGCTGACCGGCTGGCTGGAGGTCCGGGGTCAGCTGCTGCTCGCGCTGGCGGCGTTCGCCACCTATCTAGTCAACGCCACGCAGTTCATCCTCAAGCTGCGCGCCGCGCGGCTCGGTGAGCAGCGGAACACCGGGCCGGCGCTGCTCGGCGGAGCAGTCCAGTGAGCGCCGCCGCCGCCGCCGTCGCATCGCTGAGCGCCACCGGTCTCGGCTCGCTCCAGCTGCCCGTCCTGCGCGAGCGGGGCCAGCGCGAGGTGTTCTGCGGGCTGACCGGGATCGTCTGGCTGCACCGCAAGATCCAGGATGCGTTCTTCCTGGTCGTCGGCTCGCGAACCTGCGCCCACCTGATTCAATCGGCGGCCGGGGTGATGATCTTTGCCGAGCCGCGCTTCGCCACCGCGATCCTCGAAGAGAAGGATCTGGCCGGCCTCACCGATGCCAACGAGGAGCTCGACCGCGCCGTCGCACGCCTCCTGGCACGGCGGCCCGAGATCAAGCTGCTCTTCCTGGTCGGCTCGTGCCCGTCCGAGGTGATCAAGCTTGACCTGTCGCGGGCGGCGGTGCGGCTGTCGCGGACCTTCGGTCCCGCGGTGCGCGTGCTCAGCTACTCGGGCAGCGGCATCGAGACCACCTTCACCCAGGGCGAGGACGCCTGCCTGGCGGCGCTTGTTCCCGAGCTGCCACCCGCGGCCGCGGCGCGCTCGCTCCTGGTGGTCGGGACGCTGGCCGACGTCGTCGAGGATCAGTTCCAGCGCCTGTTCGCGGCGCTCGGCATCCCGGTCGCTTTCTTCCCGCCGCGGCGCGCAGGCGACCTGCCGGCGCTGGGGCCGCACACGGTGTATCTCCTGGCGCAGCCGTTCCTCACCGCAACCGGCCAGGCGCTCGACGAGCGGGGCGCGACGCGGCTGGCGGCGCCGTTCCCGATTGGTGTCGAAGGGACGCGCGGCTGGC
>DAOMZC010000731.1:0-3826 GCA_035437965.1 Pseudomonadota bacterium | reverse complement strand
AGCGGCGGTCGATAAACTGCCGCGGCGCCAGCAGCTCCCACGCCGCCTCGGCCTGCGCCGGCCAGCCCTTGTTCGCCACGCCCCCCGACGGCACCACCCACAGCGCCGACGAGCCAATCGCCGCGTAGACCGGCCCCTCGGCAATCACCGCCGCGCTCGGCTGCTGGTCCTCGGTGAGGAAGGGGTGACCGGTGTTGAGGTCCCACAGGTGGACCACCGGCGCCTGCTCATCGTAGCGCACGAGCAGCGCCAGGTGCCGCAGCGAAACGGAGTCCCCACTCAACCGCAGCGCGCAGTGGGTGTGCCGACCCACCACCAGCGCCCGGCGATCTTCGACGAGGAGCACCTCGAGGACCTGACCGTACGGGCCGACCGCCGCCACCACCATCGACGGCCGCCGCGCCACCTTGCCGAGCGTGGCCATGCGGTCATAGGCCACGAGGAATGACTCACGCGGCCCGAACGCCTCCTGCACCATCGGCGGGCCGCCCGCGTTGATCCGGGTGCACTCGTTGCTCTGCCGCGATGAGCCCCCGATATTTATCGGCTCCGCCATCTACCTGTCCGGGGCCGACGATCGCGGCCTGGCTGGTATTTTGACATAGTCGCGAGCGCCGCGCTTTCAGGTTTACTCCGGGCCGGGCGCCATCGCCGCCAAGCCCCGGTGATTCCTGCCGATTCCCCGCGCCGTGTCGGGCCGGCCGGGCCGGGGCGTGGGGGAGCGCCGCGGGCCCGTGCGGCTCTCAGGAGCGCATCATCTGAATTCCCCCGCGCGGGCCCACCGTAGTGTTCCGTATCTCCGGTCGGCTCGGGCCTGCCGGCAGCAGGCGCAGCTCATGGTGGTGCATGATCGTGGCCAGGGCAATCTTGAGCTCGTAGGTAGCAAATGCGGCGCCGATACAGCGACGGGTTCCGCCGCCAAAAGGCAGATACTCGAACGGAGTGTAGGTGCGGCCGAGGAAGCGGTCGGGCAGGAAGCGCTCGGGCTCGGGGAAGATCTCGGGGCGGCGGTGGACGAGCAGGACCGAGATGCCGATGGGAGTTCCCGCCGGGAGCTCGTAGCCCTGCACGGTGAGCTTCTGCAGCAGCTGACGGCCGATGAGCGGAGCGACCGGATTGAGGCGCAGCGCCTCGCTGCAGACCGCATCCAGATAGGGCAGGGCGGCGATGGCCTCCGGCTCCAACTTCGGCAGCGCGCGCAGCTCCTGCACGAGCCGTTCCTTGACCGCATCGTCGCGGTGGATGAAGTAGCACGCCCACGCGAGCGCGCTCGCCGTGGTCTCGTGGCCGGCGACGATCAGGTTGGCCATCTGCTCGAACAGCTCCTCATCGGACAGCGGCGCGCCGTCCTCGTAGCGGGCCTCCATGAGCAGGCTCATGATGTCCTGGCGCGGACGCGGCGTCGACCGGCGCTCGGTTAGCTCTTGGGTGAACAGCGTGATGACGCGCTGGCGGGTGCGCACGAAGCGCGACCACGCAGACAGGCCAAGGAGCTCGCGCCGCAGCGCGGGCATAAACAGGAACGACGGCTTGAGCGACTCCATCAGCGCCAGCACCGCGGCCTTGAAATCCTCTCGCATCGCCTGCGAGCTGAGCCCCAGCACCGCCTGCAAGATCACCTGCAGCGAGATCTCCTGAGCGCTCCGGTGCATACAGAACGCCTGCCCGGGAGCCCAGCTCTGGGCCTGTTCCTCGGTGATACCGCGGATGAGCTGTCCATAGGCCCGCATCCGCGAGCCGTGAAACGGCGGCGTCTGCAGCTTGCGCATCGCGCGGTGCTGCTCGCCGTGCAGCAGGATCAGGTTGCTCTTGCCGATGACCGGCTTCATGATCTCGGCCCCCGGCACGGCGAACAGCTCCGGCGCGCTCGTAAACAGGGTGCGCAGGGCCGCCGGATCGCCGGTGACCACCATCTTGCCGAACAGCGAAGGCCAGGTGAAGGGATCACCGTACTTGCGGGCGGCCCAGAGCATCGCCTCGTAGGGATCTTTGCCGTAGCGGAGCATGGCAAAAAGGGTGCTGCGCGGACCCGGGGGCAGGGTGTTCATGGTCGGGCGATTTTACATGAAGGCGGGAAAGGGTACACCCCCATCGCCGTCCGGAGCTGGCTAGCTCATCGACGCGCCGCCGCTTACCTGGATGTTCTGTCCGGTCAGCCAGGCGGCCTCGCTGCCGGCCAGGAAGCTGACCGCGTTGGCGATTTCTTCGGGCGTACCGAGCCGCTTGAACGGCGACAAGGAGGCGCCAAACTGCTGGAACTCGGACCCCCCGGAGGCGAGCATATCGGTGTCGGTGAATCCCGGCGAGATCGTATTGACGGTGATCCCGCGCGAGGCAATCTCGACGGCCAGCGCCCTGACGAACTGCTCCACCGCGGCCTTGCTGGCGGAGTAGACTCCGGCGCCGGCCATGGCCATGCGCGTGGCTCCGGTCGAGATGCAGATAATGCGGCCCCCCGGACGCAGGTGCCGGGCCGCCTGCTGGAGCAGGAAGAAGACGCCGCGCGTGTTGATCGCGAACATGCGATCGTACGCCTCCTCGGTGCACTCGGCCGTCGGCACGGCCCAGAAGACTCCGGCGTTGGCGACTACGATGTCGACGCCGCCAAGCTCGGCCGCGGTCTGCTCGAACAGCCGGCGGACGTCGGCGATGTTGGCAGAGTCCCCCTGTTTGGCCAGCGCCTGACCGCCGCGCGCCTTGATCGCGGCGACCGTCTCCTCGGCCTTCTGGTGGTTCTGCGCATAGTTGATGACCACCGTGGCGCCGTCGCGGGCAAGCCGCTCGGCGATGGCGCGTCCGATGCCGCGGGAGCCGCCAGTTACGATTGCGACCTTGTTGGGTGATGACGTAGACATCCTGATTCTCCTTGGGTACGAAGTTATCCCGGGGCGGAGACCTGGAGGAATCCACGGACCGCACACCGATGCGATAGGGTAACGCCGAATGGCAGCCGGGTCAGCAGCGGTCTTTTGACCACCTGCTCGCACACCCGGGCCGAAAATGCTGCGACTTTTTCGTAGCTCGTTCCTCCCATCAGTCAGTATAATGCCCACTCAGACGGCCGGTGTGGCACAGCTCCGCTGGTGTCAAGACTCTGTTTTTGATTTTGTCCAAGGTATTTCGCAATATGAATCAGTGTCCGCCTGATAACAGCCTCCGCTACCGCGCCCTCCTGAGACTGACATTCGCGCAGCCGCAGCCGCAGCCGCAGCCGCAGCCGTAGCCGCAGCCGAATCCGGAGTCGCGCGATTACCTGGTCTTCCATCGGGAGACGTCTGGTGGATCTCCCAGCCGACACCCGTGCTGGTGTCTGTCAAGGTTCCTAAAGTAATGCCAGGTGCTCTACTGTGATGCCGGATCACTCGGTTCCAGGCGCCGCGCCAGCCCTGCCGCCGCCGCGGTCCCTCCCGCCTGCGCAGGTGGACGAATACGAGATCATCCGCTCGCTTGGCGGGGGGGCGATGGGGCAGGTGTATCTGGCTCAGGATGCCGTCCTGGGTCGTCCGGTAGCGGTGAAGTTCATCGCCCAGGACAACCCGAGCGACGCCTCCCGCGAGCGTTTCCTCATCGAGGCGCGGGCGATCGCCCGGCTGCAGCATCCGAACGTGCTGGCGATCTACCGCGTGGGCCTCGTAAATGGACAGCCCTACCTGGCCTCGGAATTCGTGCGCGGTCAGAGCCTGGACAAGCTGGCGCTCCCGCTGCCCTGGCAGCGAGCGCTCGCCATCGCCGTCCAGCTCGCCCGCGGACTCGGCGCCGCCCACCGCCAGGGGGTCGCTAAAATCCAATACAACAGATCTCGGAGGTTATGGCCAATGAGCGCACA
>DAOMZC010000730.1:0-3837 GCA_035437965.1 Pseudomonadota bacterium | reverse complement strand
AGCGCCGCCTGCTCTTCCGCGCAGCTCGGCGCCACCCACTCGGTGTTGGCGAAGCGGTCGGGAAGCTGCTGGCCCATCCGCGGAGCGGCCCGGCCCATGCGCCTAGAGTCTTAGCTCGTCGAAGTGGGTGAGGTTGCGGAAGGCCTGGAACCGCTCGGCGATGCTCTTGCCGTCGAGGCTGCGGAAGCGGTGAAGGCTGAAGTCCTCGCAGCAGAAGCTGGCCATCGTGCTGCCGCAGATCATCGCCCGCCGCACCGTCATGCCGTCGAGCGGCCCGTCGCCGATATGGCGAAGCAGGTAGCCCATGAAGCCGCCCCCGAAGCTGTCGCCGGCCCCCGTCGGGTCCACCACATCCTCAAGCGGCATCGCCGGCGCCGCGAACACCTGATCGCCGTGAAACAGCAGCGCCCCCGCGTCCCCGCGCTTGATGATGACGTTCCTCGGCCCCAGCTGCTGGATCGCCCGCGCCGCCAGCACCAGGTTGTAGATCCCGCTGAGCAGCCGCGCCTCCTCGTCGTTGAGGAGCAGGAAGTCGATACGTTGCAGGACCTTGAGCAGCGCCTCGCGGCTGCCGTTGATCCAGAAGTTCATGGTGTCGAGGCCGACCAGCGCCGGACCCTCCATCTGGTCCAGCACCCGCAGCTGCAGCACCGGATCGATGTTGCCGAGGAACAGCAGCTTGGCCTTCTGGGCGCGCGGCGGCAGCTTCGGCTCGAACCCGGCGAACACGTTCAGCTGGGTGTCGAGCGAGGTGCGGTGGTTGAAGTCCTTGGAGTAGCGCCCGTGCCAGCGGAAGGTCCGGCCAGCTCGCCGCTCCAGGCCCTCGCTGTCGACACCCAGCTCGCCGAGCAGGGTGGTGTGCTCGGCGGGGAAGTCGTCCCCGACCACCGCGACCAGCGACACCGCGCCGAAAAACGACGCCGCGGCGGCGAAGTAGGCCGCCGACCCGCCGAGGATCTCGTGCCGTGTGCTGTGCGCCGTCTCGACCGTGTCGAGGGCGACCGAGCCGACCACGAGCAGTCCTTGCTTCTGACTCACGCGCTCTCCTTGAGATTTGTCTGCTGAAAGCCAAGCTCACCCTGAGCCCCGAAAAGCCCCGCCGTCACGCCGGGGCTGACCTGCTGAGCCGATGCGCTGGCCCAGCGCCCTTCGCGCATGGATGACGCTGGCCCGACCGGGGGGTGGGGGGAGCCCGGCTTCATCCTAGGAACCGGACTGCGAGCCCGGTCCCGCCGGCGGCCTGATGTAGCGCCCGATGATGAGCTCCAGGCGCGCGTAGGCCGCGGGCGAGATTCGCTCGGGCGCGGTCATGATCGCGTGCTTCACCGCCGAGGCGCAGGCGCAGCGGCGCGGCGGCGCGGCGGCCAGCAGGCGCGCCGTGGAGCGGATGATCCTCTGCGCCAGCGCCACGTTGCGGTGCAGCACCGCGATCACCTGTTCGACGCTGACCGCCTCCTCGTCCTGCCGCCAGCAGTCGTAGTCGGTGCACAGGGCGAGCGTGGCGTAGCAGAGCTCGGCCTCGCGGGCGAGCTTGGCCTCGGGCAGGTTGGTCATGCCGATGATGTCGGCGCCGAGCGAGCGGTAGACCAGCGACTCGGCGCGGGTCGAGAACGCCGGCCCCTCCATGACCACGTGGGTGGCGCTCGGGTGGACCGTAACCGGCCGCCCGCCGGCCGGCGTCTCCAGCTGCCCCACGACCTGCGCCGCGGCCTCTGCCGCCAGCTGGCGCAGCGTCGCGCAGACCGGATCGGCGAACCCGACGTGCCCGACGACTCCGTCGCCGAAGAAGGTCGAGCGGCGGCCCTTGGTGCGATCGATGAACTGGTCGGGCACGATCACATGGCCCGGTCGAATGTGCTCGCGCAGCGAGCCCACCGCCGAGACCGACAGCACGAACTCCGCCCCGAGCTGCTTGAGGCCGTGGATGTTCGCCGCGTAGTTGACCTCGCCGGGCAGGAAGCGGTGGCCCCGTCCGTGGCGCGGCAGGAACGCCAGCCGCACCCCCTCTTCGGGCAGCTCACCGACGATATAAGCGTCCGAAGGGGCGCCGAACGGGGTGTCCAGCGCGACCTCGGTAACACCCTGCAGGCCCGCCATCTCATAGAGCCCGGAGCCGCCGATCACCCCAATGGTCTTGCGCATAGACATTCGTGGCGCTCTTAGCACGCTGCCGCCTCCCGGGTCAACGCGCAATTACGAGGCAGAGCGCGCCGGAACTACGCCGCGGCGGCCCAAGTCGCCAAGTCACCACGTCCTGGGGGGGCCGGCTGCTTATGCAAAGCTTGAGCCTTGACGCTCAACCAAGCGTGCTTATTTTCGCATCTGAAAATCACGAACGTTCTCGCGATTACATTCCAGAACCGACGGCAGATCCGCGGGCTGGGGTGGTCGCCCGGAGGCACAAGATCATGGGAAAGATAATCGGAATCGACCTGGGTACGACCAACTCAGTTGTCGCCATCATGGAAGGCAAAGAGCCCAAAGTAATTGCCAACGAGGAAGGCGGGCGGCTCACCCCCTCCGTGGTCGGGTTTGATGAAAAAGGCGAGGTCCTCGTCGGCCAGATTGCGCGCCGGCAGGCCATTACGAATCCGGAAAACACAGTCTATTCGATCAAGCGCTTCATGGGCCGCAAGCACGGCGAAGTCGGCGAAGAGTCCAAGCGCGTGCCTTATAAGGTCATCGCCGCCCCCAACGGCGACGTCGCGGTGGAGATCCGCGGCAAGCGGCACTCGCCGCAGGAGATCTCGGCCAAGGTGCTCGGCAAGCTGAAGAGGGCCGCCGAGGAGTACCTGGGCGAGAAGGTGAGCGAGGCGGTCATCACCGTCCCCGCCTACTTCAACGACGCCCAGCGCCAGGCGACCAAGGACGCCGGCCGCATCGCTGGCCTCGAGGTCAAGCGCATCGTCAATGAGCCGACCGCGGCGGCCCTGGCCTACGGCCTCGACAAGGGCAAGGACCACCTGATCGCGGTGTACGACTTCGGCGGCGGCACCTTCGACATCTCGATCCTCGAAGTGGGCGAGAAGGTCGTCGAGGTGGTGTCGACCAACGGCGACACGCACCTGGGCGGCGACGACATCGACCAGCGCATCATCGACTGGCTGATCGCCGAGTTCAAGCGCGAGCAGGGCATCGACGTGAGCCGCGACAAGATGGTGCTCCAGCGCCTCAAGGAAGCGGCTGAGAAGGCCAAGATCGAGCTGTCGACGGTCATGGAGAGCGACATCAACCTGCCGTTCCTCACCGCCGACCAGACCGGGCCCAAGCACCTGCAGATCAAGCTCTCGCGCAGCAAGCTGGAGCAGATGATCGGCGACCTCGTGCAGCGCTCGCTGGAGCCGACCAAGAAGGCGCTTGCCGACGCCGGCAAGAAGGTCGAGGACATCGGGGAGATCGTGCTGGTCGGCGGCTCGACCCGCATCCCGATGGTGCAGAAGCTGGTGCGCGAGTTCTTCAAGAAGGAGCCGCACAAGGGCGTCAACCCCGACGAGGTCGTGGCGCTCGGCGCGGCGGTCCAGGCGGGCGTCCTCTCGGGCGAGGTCAAGGACATCCTGCTCCTCGACGTCACCCCGCTGACCCTGGGCATCGAGACCCTGGGCGGCGTGATGACCCCGATGATCCCGCGCAACACCACCATCCCGACCAAGAAGACCGAGGTCTTCTCGACGGCGGCCGATGGTCAGACGACGGTCGAGGTCGTGGTCACCCAGGGCGAGCGGCAGATGGCGCGCGACAACAAGATCCTCGGGCGCTTCCACCTCGATGGGATCCCGCCCTCGCCGCGCGGCATGCCGCAGATCGAGGTCACCTTCGACATCGACGCCAACGGCATCG
>DAOMZC010000729.1:0-3842 GCA_035437965.1 Pseudomonadota bacterium | reverse complement strand
CGGCGTGCTCGGCCTCGCGGACGGGGGGCTGGCGCAGCTGCTCGGCGAGCTCGGCCTCCATCGCCGCCGCCCGCTCGCGCGCCGCCTCGCTGACCTGCAGCTGGCGGCCGAGCTCCTGCTTCTGCGCCTCGGCTTCCCGGCGCTGCGCGACCAGCTTCTGCTCGTGGGCGGTGACCTCTTGCAGCCGCTGCTTCAGGGCATCGCGCTCGCTGCGCAGCTCGCTGGTCTCGCCGCCCAGGCGCTCGCGCTCGCCGCGCAGCTGGGCGAGCTCGCTGCTCAGCCGCTCGCGCTCGCCGCGGATCTTGTCGACCTCGCCGGCCAGGCGATCGCGCTCGGCCACCACCTGCGGGTCGGGGACCTTGACCTCGACCTTCTCGACCACCCGCTGGGGCGCGAGCTGAATGACCTTCTCGACTATCTTTTCGACGACTTTTTCAACGACCTGGGGCGGTCCGGCGGCGGCGACTGCGGACCGCGGCAGGCGCACGACCTCGTAGGGCCGCGGCTCGCCGCCCGGGCCGCACAGCGCCAGGTACTCATCGGCGGCCTCGGCCGGGGCCAGGCTGTCATCGAGGACCAGCGGCGGCTCGGCGATCCCGAACGGCACCACCGCGGCGGCGATGAACGGCGACTGCCCGCACATCGTCACCGGGCCGAACCCGGCCTGCTCCAGGGAGTCGAGCAGCTCGAAGTAGCCGAGCGCCTGGGGGTCGTCGGGGAACGCCTCTTTGCTGCGCGCGCCGACGATCAGGTGGCCGGTGGGCACGAGCGCCCGCCGCAGCTCGGCGAGAAACCCCGGCGCCTGCAAGAGCGCCTGGTCGCCCGGCAAGAAGACCACGTCGAACGACGCCTGCCCGGTCGCCTGCCCGAGACCCCCGCCGGCGCTCAGGCCGGCCTTGTCCACCGCGCGGATGGTCACGCGCGCCGGCAGCGCCGCTTCGTCGCCCGCCGGACCGCTCGCTGGACCGAGCCGGAGCCCGAGCACCGACGCGGCGCCCTTGTCGGCCAAGAGCGCCGCCCCGTGGCCGGGGCCGCACTCGATATCGAGCACGCGCTTGCCCGCCACCAGATCGGCGGCATAAAGATAGCGCGCCAGTCGTCGGTGATGGTCACCAAGCGGCGAGCCGGCGGGGCCCACGCCGGGGGTTTTACCAGCGGCGGTACCAGCGGCGGTACCAGACTTCGTCTCAGCGACGGAGGACTCGGGGGAATTTGCGATCTTCGACATGTAGATAACTCTATGCGGCTCCCATGCTATCACTGCGCCAGATGCGTCTATCACATTCCCGAGCCACATACTACGGTGACCCGAGCCCGGGTGGCCGCGGCGGGCGCGCCGGCCGGGTTTTTTTCAGCGAGTTTTTCTATTAGATACAGGCCATGTACCATGCGCCATGTCGGTCGATATCAGAACAAGTGGGCCAAAACCGGCGGCTTTTGTGAGAAAAATCACGCTGTGGGACGGTACTTGCCCTTCCGTCGGGGTCGAATGTCTGCAGCCTGTAGATCTGCTCCGTTTGACCGTGTTACGATAAATACAGTTTTTAGCTAGGTATGGAACTCCTATCGTCGCCTTCGACCAGCCAGAACCGCCCGCTGGCCGCGCCAGGAAGTTCCGGCTGTCTTCACTTTTCGCGTGCGCACCGTCGGGTGACCCTGGGCCGTAGGCGACTGCATCGACCGATGCGAGGGAGCAAGGGGAACGGGCAATGAATCTCCACTTCTGGGGCGTCCGCGGCTCACACCCGGTGCCCGGGCCAAACACGCAGCGCTACGGCGGCAACACGAGCTGCGTTGAAGTACGCTGCGCCTCGGCCGAGGACCCGTCGGCGCCGCGGCTCATCCTCGATGCCGGCACCGGCCTGCGGCGGCTCGGCAAAGAGATGATGCTCGGCCCGTTCGGCGAGGGCCGCGGCGAGGCGCACCTGCTGGTCAGCCACACCCACTGGGACCATATCCAGGGGCTTCCGTTTTTTTCCCCGCTTTACCACGCCGGCAACAAGTTTCATGTCTACGCCCGGCAGCGCGACGATACCCACCTGCGCACGGTGTTCGCCCTGCAGTCGGACAACCCCTACTTCTCGGTGCCGTTCGACGCCGCCGCCGCCACGGTCCAGTTCACCGAGCTGTCCGACGATGCGCAGTTCGAGATCGGCCCGGTCAAGGTCCGCTGCACGCGCCTCAACCACCCGTGGATCGCGATCGCGTTCCGGCTCGACTACGACGGCGCCTCGGTGGCCTACGTCACCGACACGGCGCCGTTTCGCGACATCCTCATCGAGCAGAAGTTCATCCGCCAGCCGCCCAAGCCCGGCGACCCGCTGAACCCCGAGGACGCCGCCAAGCTGGCCGAGATGCGCGCCGGCGTGGTCCGCCTGTGCGAGGGGGCGGATCTGGTCATCTACGACACCCAGTTCACCCCCGTCGAGTACATGCAGAAGCCCCACTGGGGCCACAGCTGCCCCGAGGACGCCATCGAGATCGCCCGCGAGGCCGGGGCGCGCACCCTGATGCTGTTCCACCACGCACCCGAGCGCACCGACGCCCAGATCGACGAGCTGCTCAAGTTCCACCGCGAGCAGCAGGCGCGCGTCGGCTCCAAGCTCGCCATCCACGCCGCCAGCGAGGGGATGGAGGTCGACCTCGACCGCACCGGGGTGGTTGCCATCTCGGCGGTGCCGGCGCCGGTGCCGGCGGTCGGCGGTACCCTGGGCAGCAGCGAGGTCCCGCCGTGGAAGTGACCTTCCACGGGGTCCGCGGGGCCATCCCGGCCCCCGGCCCAGAGACCGTCCGCTACGGCGGCAATACCTCGTGCGTGTCGCTGCGATCTTCGCTCGGGCAGCTGCTCATCCTCGACAGCGGCACCGGCATCATCGCGCTCGGCAAGGCGCTCTTGCAGACCGAGTTCGGCAAGGGCAAGGGGCACGCGGCGATCCTGCTGTCGCACGCCCATTGGGATCACATCCAGGGCTTCCCGTTTTTCGCCCCGATCTTCATCCTCGGCAACCGCTTCGCGGTGTTCGGGCCGGCGCGCAGCAGCTCGATGCTCGAGGGCATGCTCGAGGGCCAGGTAAATCCCCACTTCTCGCCTCTTTATACGATGAAGAACCTGGGGGCCTCGTTCGACCTCTTGCCCATGCACGGCGATCCCGAGGACAAGCCGCTGTGGTGGGAGCAGGTGGCGATCTCGGCGCGGCAGAACCCGCACGGCAAGGTCACCTGCATGGCCTACCGGGTCGAGGAGCACGGCTGCTCGGTGGTCTACGCCCCCGACGCCGGCTATCCGCCGGGCGGCCCGTCGGAGAAGGTCATCGACCTGTACCGCGGCGCCGACCTGCTCATCCACGACGCCACCTATACGCCCGAGGATCGCGCGCAGCGGCTCGCGCGCGGGTACTCGTCGTTCGCCGATGCGGCGCTGGCGGCGACGCGGGCGCAGGTGCGGCGGCTGGCGCTGTTCCACTACGATCAGGACTATACGGACGATCAGGTGGACGACTGCTGGCGGCGCTGTCGCGCCCTGCTGGATGAGATCGGTGGGCGCAACATCGAGCTCATCGCCGCCCGCGAAGGGCTGACCGTCAAGCTGTAGCCGGCGGGCGACGGGCCGGGCCGCGCGGCCGGCACGCCTTTGGGCCAGATCCGCGAAATCTGTGGAAGAATGGCCCGCGGATGCGTTCGGCTCGGGGTGTTTGGCCAAGGTTCGCCAGCGGGCGGCGCGGCATGGCGCAGAGTGCGCTGGCCGCGGCGGGCGCCTGTTTGCTGGCGGTCACGCTCGCTGCGTGTACGCGCGGGTCGGCGTCGGGCGGCGGCACTTCGCTGAGCGGGGCTGGAGCCCCGGC
>DAOMZC010000728.1:0-3843 GCA_035437965.1 Pseudomonadota bacterium | reverse complement strand
ATTATGGGGCTAAATGGAACGCCTCGGGCTGACCCCGGCCGCGCTGCGCCAGCGCCTCGCGCGCGCGGGCCGAGCAGTGATGGAACGGGATCCTCTGCTTGAAGAACTTCGCCAGCTCCCCGCGCTCTCCCCGCCGCGCGAGCTGACGGAAAGCGTCGCCCACGCCGCGCTCGCCGTTCTCGCCAGCGGCCAGGCAGCGCCGCCGCCGATTCCCAGTCCCAAGTGGCGCGCCCACCTGGAGTTCGCGCTGTACTGCGCCGCTCTCCCGACCGCGCTGGCCGGCGCGACCGCGATCTACCTGTCCTGGGCGGTAAGCGCCGCCAGCCACCTTTATTAATCAGATTCCTTTAAGCCCTTCCATAAAGACTCCTTCGCGGCCTCCGCTCCCGGCGCGGACTCTTGCCCGCGTAAAGCTCCGGTCCATCTGTCGTAGGGCCCTCTACACGTGCGCGCCTCTCCGACATAATAGGCGCCTGGAAGCGGCAAGAACGCTAGAACGCTAGAACGCAAGAACGCTAGAACGCCAGAGCGCCCGTCGCCGCGGCCGGCTCCAAGGTGGCAAAAACGCGCGAAGTGCGCAGCTCCGTTGGCAAACCTTGACTGTCCGGGCGATTTATCGTCTTATAAATTCGGCGTGATTTATCGGATCATGAGCACGTGCGCCCCCAAGCTGCGAAGTAGCAGGCACCGGAGTATGGCGCGGAGCCCCGGCGGATGAGCGTCACCACCACCGTCGTCAGCCGCTTCTGCCCCAACTGCCATCAGTCGTATGGCTTCAAGGAAGTGCACGTCTGCTCCGTCGCCCAGACGACCGAGCAAGCGACGGTGACCGACCCCCTCATCGGGTCGGTGCTCGGTGAGCGCTACAAGATCGAGAGCTACCTGTCCAGCGGCGGCATGGGCATCGTCTACAAGGCCCGCCACATCGTCCTCGACAAGCCCATCGCCATCAAGCTCCTGCGCGAGGCGCAGGACGCCGACGCCCAGCAGCGGTTCCTCCTTGAGGCCAAGAGCGCCTGCCACATCGGTCACGAGCACATCGTAGATATCACCGACTTCGGCGTGCTCGAGGACGGCCACCCCTACCTGGTCATGGAGTTTCTGCAGGGCAAGACCTTGGAGGCGGTCATCCGCAACGGGGCGCTGCCGCCGCGGCGGGTGTGCCGGATCGGCGAGCAGATTGCCCGCGGGCTGCAGGCGGTGCACGAGAAGGGCATCCTGCACCGCGATCTAAAGCCGGGGAACGTCTTTCTTCTGGACCGGCAGAAGCGCGACTTCGTAAAGATCCTCGACTTCGGCATCGCCAAGGTGATGGCCGGGACGCGCGAGGCGCTGTCCGAGAAGGAGATGAAGCCGCTGGTCAACATGCGGGCGACGACTCAGGGGACGGTGCTCGGCACGCCCGAGTACCTCTCGCCCGAGCAGGCGGCCGGCGAGCCGATTGACGCCCGGGTGGATCAGTACGCGCTCGGCTGCATCCTGTACGAGATGCTGACCGGCGATGTGCCGTTCCGCGGCAACGGGCCGATGTCGACGCTGATGAAGCACCTGACGGAGAAGCCGGTGCCGCCGCGCCAGCGTCACCCGGAGCTCAACATCCCCGAGTCGCTGGAGCAGATCGTCCTCAAGGCGATGGCGAACAAGCGCGAGAACCGCTACGCCAACATGGAGGAGCTGGCGCAGGCGCTGCAGACCGAGGTCGAGGGCAACGCCTCGTACCTGGGCGAGAGCTCGGCGGTCATCCCGGTGCACCCGGGGTTCAGCGGCCCGCAGCCGCAGCAGAACGGCGGCACGGGGTCAAACCCGGCCGGTCCGGGCGTGCCGCTCGGGGGGCGGCGGCCGAGCAGCTCGGGGATGGCGGTGACCACCCGCTCGCAGATTGACGGCGACCGGCGCAGCTCGTGGATCTGGCGCGGGCTGGGGGCGGCGGCCGGGCTGCTGGTGGTCGGGGTGGTCATGCTGGTCATGCAGCTGCGGGCGCCCACCCCGCGCAAGCCGGTCGGCGTCGGTCCGCAGACCGCCCAGACCAAGAACCCGGTGACCTCGCCCCAGGAAGCCAGCGATGGCGGCGTCCAGGCCGCCGACAGCGAGCAGAAGGCCAAGCCCGGCACCGAGCCGAGCGAGGGCCAAGACCCCGACGATCGCCGTCCCAAGGCGGACAGCACGCTGTTCAAGCTCACGTTCGCCAACGAGAGCGCGGTGCAGATCGCGCTTACCTGCAGCGGGCAGAAGCCCGTCGTCATCGCCCCGCGCAAGAGCGCCCCGATCAAGCTCGGGCCGAGCACCGCCCGCTGCGACGCGACCGCCCCGGGCTACACGACGCAGGCGTTCATCGCCGCCGAGCTTCGCAAGCTCGCCAAGAAGGGCAAGACCAAGTTCGTCGTCAAGCTGGTCCCGGGGCAGGTCCCCAACCTCAGTATCATCAAGAAAAAGTGAGCAGCGGACCGTGAGACAGCCTACCCAGCATTGCCTCCGCGCCTTCGCCCTGGGCCTGCTCATGGCGTGCACGGCCGGACCGAGCTTCGCCGCCCCGGGCGGTGGCGGCGCTGAGAGCGAAGTCGACCGCCTGCTCCGCCAGGTCGTCGAGGAGGCCAAGGCCAAGGTCAACGCCGACGACTACGAGGGGGCGCTGAAGGTGCTGGTCGACGCCTACGACCGCGCGCCGCACCCCGCCCTTTTGTGGCCGATCGCCGAGCTGTACCTGCAGGTGCAGCGCCCGACCGAGGGGCTGAAGATCCTCGATCGCTACGTAACGGTGGTGCCGACCAACCGCATGCCGCCGGGGCAGCAGCTGCCGGAAGTCGGCAAGCTGCGCGAGCAGTTCCGCGCCCAGTACTGCAAGCTGACGGTCACCGCCGACGAGCCGGGAGCGACGGTGGTGGTCGACGGCAAGCCGGTCGGCCAGGTGCCGCTGACGGCGCCGCTGGAGCTCGATCCGGGTCACCACCGCATCGAGCTGCAGGCGGGGCGCTCGGCGCTGCAGGAGGTCCGGCTCAAGCCGGGCGACACCGGCAAGCTGCACCTGAAGCTGGCCTCCGACTGGCGGACCGATCCCGCCGCGGCCTGGGCGCAGCGCGCGCGACCCGGACGCACGGCGGCCATCGTGATCGGGAGTATTGGTCTGGGCGGCGTGATCGCCGGCGGCGTGCTGTGGGGACTCGACGGGATGCAGAGCTGTCCGGCCGCCCCGCTGTGCCCGACCGCCCTGGACACCAAGACGCTCGGCGTCGGGGTGCTGGCCGGCGGGCTGGGCCTGTCGGTGGCGAGCGCCATCCTGCTCGGCATCGAGCTGCGCCGCCGGCCCTGAGCGCCGAGCTTTCTAAATCACGCCCCGAACTGAATACGAACTGGAGCGGGTCCTGTCACCTGCGGCACCCCGCCGCGCGCGTCGGGGGCCCCGACTCCGGCGCCACCCACTCCTAAAGTGAAAATTACCGATTTCAGCTGGGGCTCGGTTTAGCTACAGGGCGGAGGACGGGCGCGAGGCTCCCCGGCCGCGCGCGGAAGCCGTCTTGTGCACCGCCGCCTTGCCACCGGGGACGGCGCGCGGACCGCCGCGCGAGACCGGCATCAGCACCTTGTCGACCGCGTGGATGATGCCGTTGCGACAGGTGATATCGGCCCGGGTGACGACCCCGCCGCTCACCTTGACGCCGCTGGTGTAGTCGATGGAGACGATGCCGCCCATGGTCAGGGCGTTGCGCAGCTTGTGCAGGCCGACGTTGTCCACCCGGCCCTTGAGGATGTGATAGGTAAGGACCGCCTTGAGCCGCGCCGGCTGGGCGAGGAGCTCGTCGCGGGCGCTGGCCGGCAGCTTGCTCCACGCCTCGTCGGTGGGCGCGA
>DAOMZC010000727.1:0-3850 GCA_035437965.1 Pseudomonadota bacterium | reverse complement strand
AGGCAGCGAACCCGCCGCCGTCGGAAAGTGGCCTCACGAGCGTACGCCGACGTACTAGCGGATGGACCTGGACGGTGGGGCAGTCGGTGGGGACTTCAGATATTCCTTGGAAGGCGCGGGGCGCGGGACTTTTTCTCGGCCCGCTGGGGATGGAGCGGTTCTACGGTGCGCGATAAGACGATCCAAGGCGGACCGCCGCAGGACCTGCAGGCGGCTCGCGACGATCGCCCGGCGGGCGAGGCTGCCGACCCGGCTCCGGCGCTGCAGCGCTGCGGTCAGCACACCTTCTACCGGCGCGACGACGTGCTGGTCTGGCAAGGTCGGGGCGACATGAACCAGCCGGACATCGCGACGTTGTTCGAGCAGCGCAGCGCCCTTCAGCGCCAGCATGGTCGCGCCTTTCTGCTTGTCGATGCGCGGCAGCTCAGCGGCGTCTCGGCAGAGGGCCGCCGGTTCGCCGCGCAGTTCAAGCCGGAGCCCCCCCTGCGCGGGCTCACGGTGGTGTTCGGCGCGGGACTGCTGACGCGCGCGGCCGTGTCGCTGGTCGTCGGAGCGGCTCGCTTTTTCGGCTGGCGCGGGACCCAGGCGGCGGTGTTTGCCGACGATGAAGCCCAGGGCTGGGCGCTGATCGAGCGCGAGCGGCTGGCGCTGGGCGGCGGGCGTGCCGACGGGCGGTGACCGCTCAGCGCACGGCGTTGACGGTGAAGGGCGCGCTCCAGATCGTGGACTCGGCCGGCGGATTTTGCAGCGAGGCGCGGACGGGGGCCACTGTGGCATCGATAGCGAGCCCGCCGAACGCCCGGAGCTTGAAGTAGTAGCGACCCCCAGGCTTTAGTGCGCCCGGGAGCAGGGTGACTTCGTTCTTGGCGGTAATGACCATCCCAGCGCGTTCCTCGGTGGGGGTGCCGCTCGGCTGCGGCACGATGCGGATCAGCGTCAGCAAGTACGTCGAGACCTGGCCGCTCTCGGGCACCTGCCAGCGCACCGTGGGGCTCGGGCCGACCTCGGTCGTGGTCATCGCATCGTTGCCATCGATGCTCAGCGCCTGCGGTCGCGACAGCCGGGGCCGCACGGTCGCGGCGGCGAGCTCGCTCAGCGGGCCGCGGACATAGACTTGGCTGCCGCACCGGCTCTCTTTGTCCTTTGCCGTGCAGGGATAATACGCGCCATAGCGTAGCTCGTAGATGCGCGGCGCGTCGGGCTGATACGGATCGCCGTAGCGTATGACGCTCGTGTCCGGGTTCTGCGAGTCTTCGACCGTGCTTGAGAGGTGGACGAGGCTCGGCAGGCGGCTATGGCCTTCATTTTCAACCGAGCTGGCGAGCAGATCGAAGTCCAGGTACCGCTTCACCGCCACCCCGCTCGGCGGCGTCGGCCCGAGCTGGCGAATGAAGCCGCCGTGATCCACCTGAAAGCCAAGCTGCCGGGCCGGCGGATCGGTGAGGGCAATATTCGGCGTCGAGCTCGCGCCTTGGGCCACCACCACCTCACCGTACTTCACGATCGTGTCCCCGTTGAGGCTGCCCTGCTGACTCCGCCGGATCTGCTGCGCAGACAAGCGCACCCCCGGGCGGACGCTGTGCCGCCCCGGTAGCTCGATGGTCGCCTGCTCGGCACCGAGCGGTCGCGGGCCCCAGCTCGCAGACCAGGAGCCAGAGCTGGGAGTCAGGAATATATGGTCATCTGCTTCCGCCGGACTGAGGCCGGTGATGACGCCCCCAGCCGGCACCGTCTCGCCCTCGAGCTCGGGGCTCAACTCCTGCCAGCCGAGGTCCAGCTCGCGGGCCTGGGTCCACACGAACATCTTGGCGGTCTCGGAGGACGTGGACGCTTCATTGGTGAAGACCAGCCAGTAGGGCCCCGGGGGGACACCGGCGATGCGGAACTGACCGGCGCTGTCGATGGTGCCGCTGAAGGTCGTATAACCAGAGGGGCCGGGGACCCAGGCCTCGACTATGTCACCTTCCCAGGCGCTGACCTGCGGGGGCGAGCCGGGCTGCACGTACACAGTAGTCCTGAGCGCTGTGCCATGGACGTCGCCGCTTGGGTCAAGGCTGCAGCCGGCCGCTGAAAGACCGAGACCCCCGAGCACGGCGAGCACGGCGACAAGATAAGAGGCGCGAAAAAGGGGGACGTGGATCATTTTCTGGGGTCCTCACAAGGTTCAAGGGGGTCTGCCATCTGGGAAATGGCCGGGTGTAACTCTCTAGATGTCGGATATCTGCAACAGTTGCGCCAAATTAGGAGGACCCTCCATATTTCGCGCACTTCCGCAGCCTCCACCAAGGAGCACCGAGCCTGTCCCCGCGGACTACCCGCGGCAGGTATCCGGACCCCCGCTCGCCGGCAAGGCCCATCCACGCCAAATAGTCGCGCCGTGGGCAAGCGGACCTGTCAATATGACACTTGAGAAAGTGACCATGCTCGCGACCCTCTGGATCAACCGCACGGCAAAGGTCGTCAGCGGTACCCATCTGGGTGGGAAGACTGGTGGGGAGGCGGCGCCGAGCTCTGGCCAGAGCTCACGCCAGCGATGGGAGGAGCCGGGGCAAAAGGTCGGTCACTACCGACCCGGGCAGGGCCTGTGCCGAGCCGTCCCAGATCCTACAGCCCGAGGTAATCCTGCCAGGGTAGAAGTTCCAGCTGCGGCGCCAGGCTTGCCGCGGTGGGCAGGTGGTAGCGACTGAGGACCCGCACCACCGCGCGCGCCAGCTCCAGGCTGGTGAGCAGCGGGACCTCGAAGTCGATGGCGGCGCGGCGCAGGGCGAAGCCGTCGGGCCGGCCCTGGTCGTCGTAGGAGCGCGGCAGGTGGAGGACGAGGTCAATCTCGCCGCTGCGTAAGAGCGAGAGCGCCGCCGAGTCGCCGCCGGTCTCGCCCTTGTCGACGGCCACGCAGGGGAGCCCGGCGGCCTGCAGCTCGGCCGCGGTGCCGGGGGTGGCGTACAGGCGCAGGCCCAGGGTGTGGAGGCTCCGCGCCTCGGCGATGAAGCGCGATTTCTCGTCCGGCGGACCGAGCGACAGCAGCACGCCGCGCTGCGGGAAGCGGAAGCCGGTGGACAGGAGCGCCTTGGCCAGCGCCTCTTCGAAGCTGCGGCCGAAGCAGCCCACCTCGCCGGTCGAGGCCATCTCGACGCCGAGGAGCGGGTCCGCCCCCGTCAGCCGGCGGAACGAGAACATCGGCGCCTTCACCGCGAAGTACGGCAGCGCCAGCGGATCGCGCCCCGGCCCGTCGGCGGGCGGCGGCGCCCCGAGCATCACCCGGGTGGCGGCGCGCACGAAGTCGCGGCCCAGTACCTTGGACACCAGCGGAAAGCTGCGCGAGGCGCGCAGGTTGCACTCGATGACCTTGACCTCGGCGCCGCGCGCCAGGAGCTGCAGGTTGAACGGGCCGGTGACCTGCAGCGCCCGCGCCAGCTCGGCGGCGATGCGCCGCACCGCCTGCAGCGTCGCGCTGGCGATGCCCAGCGGCGGCAGCACCATCGTCGCGTCGCCCGAGTGCACGCCGGCGTCTTCGACGTGCTCGCTGATCGCCCACAGGAAGATCTCGCCGGCCGCCGCGACGCCGTCGAGCTCGAGCTCGCGCGCGTGGCGCTCGAACTTGCTTACCACCACCGGGTGAGAGGGGGAGACCCGGGCGGCGCGGGCGAGGATGCGCTGCAGCTCGGGGGCGCAGCTGGCGACGCGCATCGCCGCCCCCGACAGGACATAGGAAGGCCGGGCGAGCACCGGGAAGCCGCCGAGCGCCGCCACCGTCGCGGTAAGCTCGGCCGGGCCGCTGCCCGGGGCCGCCGCCGTCCAGCGCGGCTGATCGATCCCCAGCGCATCGCAAAGCGCCGAGAACTGCGCCCGA
>DAOMZC010000726.1:0-3858 GCA_035437965.1 Pseudomonadota bacterium | reverse complement strand
GTCTGGGCTGCGCCGAAGCAGTAGGGCTGGTCCTGGTTCAGATGATGGGTCGGGGAGCGCGGCGGAGTTGGGGGACTCCCACCTCAGGGCGGGCTCTGAGGGTGACCTAATCTGGCATCAAGCCGGGAAGTGCCGGCGGCCATTGAAGGAGAATTCATGACGGAGATCACCGAAGCGACGCGTCTTCCCCTCATCGGGGACCCTGCGCCGGCTTTCGAGGTGGAGTCGACCCACGGCGTCATCTCGCTGGACAGTTACAAGGGCAAGTGGATCATGCTCTTCTCGCACCCGGCGGACTTCACCCCGGTGTGCACCACCGAGTTCATCGCCTTCGCCGAGCACTTCGGGGAGTTCCAGAAGCGCAACGCCGACATCCTCGGCGTGTCGATCGACAGCATCTACTCGCACCTGGCCTGGGTGCAGGCGATCAAAGAGAAGCTCAACGTCACCATCCCCTTCCCGGTCATCGCCGACCTCGACATGAAGGTCGCCAGCGCCTACGGCATGATCCACCCGGGGGCGAGCGACACCTCGGCGGTGCGCAGCGTCTTCATCATCGACGACAAGCAGAACGTCCGCGCCCTGGTCTACTACCCGATGAGCGCCGGCCGCAGCATCGACGAGATCCTGCGCCTGCTCGACGCCCTGCAGACCGGCGACAAGCACGGCGTCGCCTGCCCGGCGGGGTGGAAGCCCGGCGACAAGGTCGTGGTCCCCGCCCCCAAGACCCAGCAGGCGGTCGAGGATCGGCTGGCCGACTCCTCGGTCGAGCTCAAGGACTGGTACCTGTCGCTGAAGAAGCTCTCCTAGCGCTCGCCGGGCCTGCGGCAGCCGGCGCCTTCCGCCTCGAGCGGGCGGCGCCATTTTGCCCAAAGGTTGCGCCGCGCCTATCCTGAGTCAGAGGACCGCGCGATGTCGACCCAGAACCCTGCGTCCGCTGACACCTTCACCCATCGCTTCATCCCCGCCTTTGGCAAGCGCGTGCACCGCCTGGGGCTCGCGGCGAGCTTCGGCATCGACGAGGCCGGCGTGCGCGCCGCCTTCGCCGCCGGGCTGAACTACGTCTTCTGCCCGCAGGGAGCCAAGGACGCGCTCACCACGCCCCTGCGCGAGGCCCTGCAGCGCGACCGCGACCGCCTGGTCGTCTCCAGCGGCCCGATCATGGCCTTCTTCGGCGGCTCGGTGCGGCGCTGCGCCGACAAGATGCGCAACAAGCTCGGCACCGACTACCTGGATCTGTTCCAGCTGCACTGGCTGGGCCGGACCAGCGCCTGGACCGAGTCGACGATCGCGGCGCTCGCCGAGCTCAAAGCGTCGGGCAAGGCGCGCGCCATCGGCGTCTCGATCCACGACCGCCCGCGCGCCGGGCGTCTCGCCGCCGACTCGCCGCTCGACGCCCTGATGATCCGCTACAACGCCTCGCACCCGGGCGCCGAGCGCGACATCTTCCCCCACTGCGAGAAGCGCCGGCCGGCGATCATCGCCTACACCGCCACCGACTGGCGCAAGCTCCTCACCCGCCCGAGCGACTACAGCGGCCCGGTGCCCACCGCCGGCGACTGCTACCGCTTCTGCCTGTCGAGCCCCCACGTCGACCTCTGCCTCTGCGGCCCGGCCAGCGAGCGCGAGCTCAACGAAAACCTGCAGGCGCTCGAAAAAGGCCCGCTCTCGGCCGACGAGATGACCTGGATGCGCGAGTTCGGAAAGCGCGTCTACGGCAAGGGGCTGGTGAACCAGAAGTAGCGCCCGCCAGCCTGGCCGCCCCGCCTGTTTGCCGGCTGCGGTTCGCGGGTCGATTGATTGCGACGCCGCGACGCACTCTGGTAACGTGCCGGAAATCACTCGTGGAAAAGGCCATGCGATACCTCATCACTGGCGGGGCAGGGTTTGTCGGCTCACACCTGGCCGAAGGGCTCCTGCAGCTTGGGCACGAGGTCTCGGTGATCGATGACCTCAGCACCGGGACCATCCTCAACATCCGTCACCTCAAGGCGGAGCCGCGCTTCCACTACGTCATCGACACCTGCGCCAACCGGCCGCTGCTCGCCGAGCTCGTCGATGAGGCCGACGTCATCTACCACCTGGCGGCGGCGGTCGGGGTGAAGCTGATCGTCGAGAGCCCGGTGCGCACCCTGGAGACCAACATCAAGCTCACCGAGCTGGTGCTCGAGCTGGCGCACAAAAAGAAGCGCCCGGTGTTCGTCGCCAGCACCTCGGAGTGCTACGGCAAGAGCGAGCAGTTCCCGTTCCAGGAGGAGGGCGATCTGGTCCTCGGCCCGACCTCCAAGGGGCGCTGGTCGTACGCCTGCTCCAAGCTCATCGACGAGTTCCTCGCCATCGCCTACTACCGCGAGCGGCGCCTGCCCACGGTGGTCGGGCGGCTGTTCAACACCGTCGGGCCGCGCCAGACCGGCCAGTACGGCATGGTGGTGCCGACGTTCGTCAAGCAAGCGCTGTCCGGGCAGCCGCTGACCGTGTTCGGCGACGGCACGCAGTCGCGCTGCTTCACCCACGTGCGCGACGTCGTCACCGCGCTCATCGCCCTCATGCAGCGCCCCGAGGCGTACGGGCAGGTCTTCAACATCGGCAACACCGAGGAGATCTCGATCAGCCAGCTGGCCGAGCAGGTGGTGCGGCGCACCGGCACGAGGAGCCCGATCACCCTCATCCCCTACGAGAAGGCCTACGAGCCGGGCTTCGAAGACATGCCGCGGCGGATTCCCGATGTGAGCAAGATCCAGCACCTCATCGGCTGGCAGCCGACGATCGGGCTGGGCCAGATCCTCGACGACGTGATCGCCTCATTCCGCGAGACCGGCCGCTAGCTACAGGGCGGCGGCAATCTGGGCGGCCACCGCGGCCAGCTCGGCGGGCGAGTCGTAGCGGGTGCGCGGCCAGAAGAAGCCGCGCAGCCCGTCGCCGCGGCGGCGCGGCACGATGTGGATGTGCAGGTGCGGCACGCTCTGGCTGATGCGGTTGTTCATGGCCACGAAGGTGCCGCCGGCGCCGAGCGCGCTCTCGACGGCGCGGGCCAGGCGCTGGGCGAGCTGGAACAGCGGCCCCACCGCCGCCGCCGGCAGCTCGCCGAGGGTCGGGTAGTGGGCGCGCGGGATGAGCAGGACGTGGCCCTTGAACAGCGGGCTGTGATCGAGGAAGGCGACCGCCGTCTCGTCGGCGTACACGCGCGCCGCTGGCTGGCGCTCGGCGGCGATCTCGCAGAAGGTGCAGGCGGCGCGGCCGGTCATGGCGCCTCGCGCGGCATCAGGTCGTTGCGCGCCGGCTGGACCGTCACCTGATAGCGCTTGGTGGTAAGGACGAACCCGAGCAGCGCCATCGTCAGCCCGGCCCCCTGGACGAGCCCGTCGAAGACGAGCAGGGCCTGAACTGTGCGGTTCGGGGAGGCCAGGCCGCTCTGCTCGCCCAGCAGGAACCACGGGCCGACCAGCGGCACCCAGGTCTCCAGCGAGTTTGACAGGTCACGCGCGAGCAGGCGATCCGCCGCCCAGGTGGCGGCGAGCAGGCCGGTGCCGGCGATCACCAGGTTGTAGCGTCGGTAGCGCACCAGGCGCGGCGGCGGCAGCCCCTGGCTGTCCTGCTCGATGAGCTTGGGCGGCGCGAGGGCCTGGGTCTGGTCGAGCGACGTGCCGTCGGCGGTGGTGGAAGGCGGGCCCTCGGCGCCGGCCGCGGCGCCCGGGGTGGTGGGCGCCGACTGGACGGTGAAGTCGTGGTACCAGGTGCTCCACAGCGACGGCACGTAGGCCCACGCGTGCGGCCAGAAGCTCCAGGCGCTGGACAGGTAGCTCGTCGGCAGCGGCATGAGCGCGCCGTCCTTGCCCGCGAGAGCGTTGAACTCCGCCG
>DAOMZC010000725.1:0-3863 GCA_035437965.1 Pseudomonadota bacterium | reverse complement strand
GAACCTGCTCGCCCCGCCCGCCGATCCGCCGGCCGCCGGGGCGGTGCTGCGCGGCCAGGTCACCGGCGAGCCGGTCCTCGATCAAGCGTTCTCGCGCGCCGTCGATCACAACCAGTGGGCCAGCCTGGCGCTGGCGCTGGCGTCGGTGCTGGTCGTCCTGCTCATCGCCCAGCGCTCGCTGTGGAGCGCGATCCTCTCGGTGCTGCCGGCGATGATGGCGCTCTTGGTGGTGTTCGGGTTCCTCGGGCTGTCGGGGCAGCCGATCGACCTGGGCACCTCGCTGGTCGGCTCGATCGTGACCAGCTCGGGGGCGGATTTTGCGATGCACTACATCTGGTACCTGCGGCGGCGGCCGGCGGCGCAGGTCGTCCCCACGGTGGGTCCGGTGATCTTCACCACCGCGGCGCTGCTCGGGCTGGGCATGGGCGTGCTCATGCTGGGGGCGGCGCCGCCGATCCGGCTGTTTGGTGGCCTGTCGTGTGCAGGGATGGGCCTGTCGGCGATCTTTACGTTCCTCTTGATCCCCGCGCTGATCGGCAAGCTGAAGGACGAACCCGCGGCCGGCGCCGCACCGAACACCTAAAAAGCGCGCCCCAAGGCGCGCAGGAGGACTGAGCGATGTTCAAGAAGTACACCCTCTCTGCCGGGCTCCTTGTGAGCCTCTCGCTGGCGCCGCTCGCTGCGTCGGCCCAGCAGCCGCCCCCCGCCGCGCCCGCCGCGCCCGAGTCGGCCGATGCGCTGCTCGCCCGCGTCGACCGCCAGAACAACGCCTTCAAGGACGCCTTCTTCCACTTCAAGATGCGCATCATCGAGACCTCGGGCGTGCGCGAGGTGGAGTTCGAGACCAAGCAGAAGGGCAACCAGAAGCGCCTGGTCCGCTTCCTCGCCCCCGCCGACGTCAAGGGCATGGGCTTTCTGTCCGAGTCCGCCGAGGTTATGTACGCGCTCCTGCCGGCCTTCGGCAACCGGGTGCGCCGCGTCGGGACCCACCAGATGAGCCAGAGCTTCATGGGCTCGGACCTCAGCACCTCGGACATGAGCGTCATCGACATCGCCCCGCTTTACGCCCCCAAGCTCGCCGGCACCGAGGGCAACCTGACGATCCTCGACCTCACCCTGCGCCCCGGCAAGGAGTCCGAGTTTCCCCGGCTCAAGATGTGGGTCGATCCGGCCAAGGCAACGATCGCCAAGATCGAGTACCTGGACGCCAGCGGCAAGAAGCTGCGCACCGCCGAGCGCCTCAACTTCACCGAGGACGCCCCCGGCCACTTCTCGCCCGGCAAGATGGTCTACACCGACCACCGGCGCGGCAACCACCAGACCGAGCTAATCCTCATCAAGAGCACGGTCAACAACGGCTACACCGACGACCAGTTCACCCAGCGCGCGCTGACCCGCGAGTAAGACCCGGAGCACTTAGGACTTCTGATCCGCGACGGGGGGGCGCGGGCGGCGGAGTGAAGGAATGCAAAGACTGATTCTCTCGTGCGCGATGCTGCTCGCCCTTATGCAGACCGCGCGCGCTGATGTCGACCTCAAGTTCTCCGGCTGGATCTCCAGCGACATCCGGTTTCGCGTGCTCGGCGAGGAGCGCTCGCTGCCAAACCCGGTGCCGGCGCAGTGGTCGCTGCTCAAGAACGGCTTTTCGCGCAACGAGAACCGGATTCGCGCCGCGCTCAACCTGAAGGTCGGCACCAAGGTGCGCGCGGTCGCCGACGCCGAGCTGCAGCTGTACGGCTTCTCGGACATCCGCGACATCGACTCGACGACGCTGCGCGACCGGGTGGACCCCTACTACCTGGAGGTGCACGCGGCGTTCATCGACATCAACAACCTGTTCGGCGACGTGATCCCGCGCTTCGATCTGCGCATCGGCCGCCAGACCGTGCCGTGGGGGGCGGCCGACAAGTTCAACCCGATCTCGAACATCAACACCCTGGACCTGTCGGATCCGCTGCAGTTTGGCCGGATGCTCGCCAACAACATGATCCGCGCCGACTGGAACCCGATCGGCGACCTGACGTTTACGGCGGTGCTGATCCCGATCTTCAGGCCGGCGCAGCTGCCGCGTACGGCGCCCAACGCGCTGCTCGATCCGCTGCGGCCGGCGCCGCTGCAGAACCAGGGCATCCGCGCGGCGCTCGATCAGGAGCGCGGGCTGTACGTGCCGGTCGTCGACCCGAACACCGGCGTGCTCATCCCCTCGGGGCGCTCGCTGACCATCCTGGCCGACGTGCTGGCGCCCGAGATCACCGCCGCCAACATGCAGTTCGCCTTCCGCACAGGGGCCAAGATCGCGGGGCAGGACGTGGGGCTGTCGTACTACCACGGGCGCTTCGGGGTGCCGACGCCGGCGTGGTCGGTGGTCACCGGCTCGGTCGACAAGAACGTCGTGCAGAGCACCCTGGTCTACCCCAAGACCGACGTGATCGGGGTCGAGATGGCGGGCTCGATCCAGCGCCTCGGGGGCCTGGGCTACTGGATCGAGGCCGGCGTCAACATCCCGACCGAGATCCGCATGGGCATCTACGACGCCATCACCAGCCCCGGGAACCTGCGGCCGCTTGAGTACCAGCTCGACCCCGCGACCGGCAAGTACCTGCGGGTGACGTTCAACCCCAGCGACCTGCCGCCGCGCCCGGTGGTCGTCGAGGGCACGCCGTTCGTCAAGGCGACCATCGGCGCCGACTACACGATCGCCGGCCGCGCCTACATCAACGTCCAGTACGTGCACGGCTTCATCGACGAGTTCGGGGCCGGGCGGGCGGCGCGGCCGCGGCGCAACTCGATAGACATCCGCGAGGACCCGCGCGTCGAGACGCGCCTTGGCGACTACATCGTCGCCGGCGTCGATGTGAAGACGCTGCACGACCGCCTGCTCCTGCGGCTGTTCGGCGTCCTCAAGGTTCCGTCGGTCGATCTGGAGACGCGGCTGTGGGATGACTACGCGCCCACCGGCGTCCTGTTCCCGCAGATCATCTGGACCGTCGCCGACGCGACCGAGCTGATGCTCGGCGGGTTCATCCTCCTTGGGGATCGCTCGACCAAGTTCGGCGATCCGGCGGCGGGGGCCAGCGAGATCTTCGTCAAGGCGCGGGTGAGCTTCTGAGCGACGGACGGGGCTAGGCGATGGCGCCGGGGGCCGCCGCGGCGCCGCGCAGCACGGGGAAGGGGTCGCCGGGGACGGTCGCGGCGGCGGGGTCCGGCTCGTCGCCGAGATCGCAGCGCACAAGGCGGGCGCTTGTGGTGTCGAGCAGGGCGGACAGGTGGGCGAGCTCGCCGTCGATGGGGATCGTGCTCTCGAGCAGCAGGTAGCGCCCGCTGGCCGACAGGGTGAGGTCGGCGGCGGCGAGCAGGTCGGCGAGGCCGGACAGCGACCACATTGCCGGATCGATCAGCGTCGGATCGATCAGCGTCGGGTCGATCAGCGTCGGATTGGTCAGCGTCGGATCGATCAGCGCCGGATCGATCAGCGCCGGATTGGTCAGCGCCGGATTGGTCAGCGCCGGATTGGTCAGCGCCGGATTGGTCAGCGTCGGATCGATCAGCGCCCGGTCGGCCGCCTCTTCCTCGGCAGGTTCGGCGGCGGTGTTCGGGGCGCGGCAGCTGCGCAGCTGTAACGCCGCGGGCGGCTCGCCGTCGAGCGCCAGGTCGAGGCGGAACCAGTCGAGCAGCAGCACCTCGCCGGTCGGAGCGACCAGGAAGCAGCTCGGCAGGAGCTCGGCGAGCCAGTCGCTGACCACCGCCGGGGTGAGCTGGCCGGCCTCGGCGTCGGCGAGCACGCTGAGGTCGCGCACCGCGAGGCGCAGCGCCGCGGTGGTGGTGGTCGCGGTGGCGGTGTCGACCCGGAACAGCTGCAGCTC
>DAOMZC010000724.1:0-3868 GCA_035437965.1 Pseudomonadota bacterium | reverse complement strand
GGCTGCGCTCGCAGAACGCCTGGTGCTCTGGACCGGGCACCGGCAGCGGCGGCGGCGGCAGCGCCGACAGGCGCAGGAAAGGGGTGTCGCGCAGCGCCTGCTGCCAGCGCAGGCGCAGCCAGGCCGCGGACAGCGGCGGCGGCAGCGCGAAGGTCCGCAGGGCCGTCCACGCCCCACCGAGGAGCTCGCGCAAGAGCTCGGGCGGCGTCTTCTTCTGCGCCAGCGCCCGCAGCTCGTGCGCTAGCGCCCGCAGCTCGCCGCGGCGGACGAGCTCGGCGACCAGCGCCGACAGCGAGCCGCTGTAGCCGGTGAGGCTCTCATCGGCGCCCTGGCCGCTGAGCACCACGCGCACCCCGTGCGCCGCGGCGAGGCCGAACACGCAGCGCTGCGCCCACACGCTCGACCCGCCGACCGGCTCGTCGTGGTGGGCGATGAACGCGGCGAAGCCCTCGGGGCCGGCGCGGGCGAGCTCGGCCTCGGGCGCGATCTGGAAGTTCTCGACGCCGTTGTGGGCGACGACCGCGGCGATGTAGCGGCGCTCGTCCATCGGATCACCGTCGCGATACACGGCCGAGAACGTGCGCAGCCGAGCCCCGAGCCGCCCCGCCACCCCGACCAGCGCCGAGCTGTCCATCCCGCCCGACAGCGCTGCCCCGACGCTCACGTCGCTGCGCAGGCGCAGCCGCACGGCGTCGGTGAGCAGCGCGGCGAAGCGCTCCGCCGCCTCATCGGCGGTCAGCACCAGGGGGGCCGGCGGGCGCAGCGAGTAGTAGCTGTGATGGTGCGCGGTCAGCCCGCCGGTGGAAGTGGCGCTCGGGCTGCCGGCGCTGAAGCAGATGAGCTCTCCGGGGAGGACGCGCCGGATCTCGGCGAACGAAGTAATCGCGTCCACTTCGGTATCGGCGTCGGCCAGGTAGCGGGCGAGCGCCGGACGGTCCACCGTCACCGGCAGCGCCAGCTCCCGCGCGGCGAGCAAGATCGCCTTGGGCTCCGACGCGACCAGCAGCGTGTCGCCCTGCTGCAGGTAGTACAGCGGCTTTTTGCCGAACCGATCGCGCCCCAGCCACAGCCGCCGCGCCGCGCCGTCCCACAGCGCCAGCGCGAACATGCCGTTTAGCTGAGGCAGCGCCGCCGCCGGCCCGTACTCGCCGAGCAGCGCCAGCAGCACCTCGGTATCCGACGCCGTGAGGAAGGCGTGGCCGCGCGCCGCGAGCTCGCCGCGCAGCTCGCGATAGTTGTAGATCTCGCCGTTCCACGACAAGCACAGCTCGCCGCGCTGCATCGGCTGCGCCGCCTGAGTCGACAGATCGACGATCGCCAGCCGGCGGTGCCCGAGCGTCACCCCCAGCGCCGCGCCGTCGCCCGACCCGTCGCCTGGCCCGCTGCTGAACAGCCCGGCGCCGTCCGGTCCGCGGTGGGCCAGGCGGTCGCTCATGGCCGCGACCAGGGCCTCGCGAGGGGCCGCGGGGAGGGGACCAAGCACTGCCGCGACACCGCACATCGGATCGCCTATATCACGTCGACGCGTCGCGCAGCCAGCGCCGCCGCCGGCTCCCGGGGCCCCAGGCGGCGGACCGGCCGGCTACAGCTTGTAGAAATACACCGAGTTCGTGCCGACATCGGGGACCGCCAGCGTGCGGCTGGCCGCGTCCCAGCCGAAGTCCTCGATCGACGCCACCCCCTCGGCGGCGAAGTCACGGCTGAGCGTCTGCGCCCCGCCGGCCTGCGCGACCTGATAAAGCGCGTGGCCGCGGGTGTTGCCGACCAGGTAGTTGGAGCCGTCCTTCTCCAGCCCCTGGAAGTTGGCCGCGAAGCTGCCCAGCTTCATGACGCCGGTGCCATCGGCCAGGTTCATCGTGAACAGGCTGCCGGTGCTGCCAGCGGTCATCGGGTTGCCGGTGGTGCCGACCACCAGCTTGGTCCCGTCGATGTAGACGGTCGTCGGGAACGAGACGCCGCTCGGGAAGTAGGCCGTGTAGCTGCTGCCGGCCGCGGTCGGGTTGGCGAACTTGAGGATGCGGCTGCCGACCGTCTCGGGCGCGTAGGCGACGCCGGCGCCGTCGACCACGACATCGGTGATGGCGACATACGGGAAGAGCAGGCTCGCCGGGTTCACGGTCGCGCTGCGCACCGCGGTCCGCGCCGCGATGTCGATCACCACCAGCTGATCGACGTCGGGCACGTAGATCTTGCCGTTGACGATGCGCAGGCCGGCGGGCGAGTTCAGGCCGGTGGCGAAGAAGTTATGGTCGACGGTCTGATAGTCGGCGGAGATCTTGGTGATAAAGCCCCGGCCGTCCTTGAGGTTCTGGAAGTTGCTCAGATCGCCGGCGACGTTGGAGACGTACCAGGCGTTCGAGGTGGCGTCGAAGAACGCGCCGAACGGCTGGGCAAAGCCGCCGTTCAACCGCACCACCGCCGAGCCGTACAGATCGGCTAGCGGCCCACCGAGATCGGGAAACAGCGACCCGCCATCGCTGCCGACGGCCAGGTCCGGATTCGCCACGGCCAGATCGGTGGTGTTGGTCGATCCATTATTCGAGCAGCCCGGGGCCGCCAGCACCACGCCGGTCAGCGCCGCCGCCGCCAGTCCGCACCCAGCAAGCATTCGCGTAAGCATTCGCATAAGCACCCCCTAAGCGTCGCCCGCGCCTGGCCGGGAGACGACAAGAGCGCCATTATATCGCGCCCGCCCCGTCGCCAGCTACTGATTCTGCGGCGTCGCCGTCGCCGTCGCCCACTCAGGCCGGCGGCCGCGCTTTTGCCACGATGGCCAGCCTCGCTCTTGGCAGCGCTCGCTCTTGGCAGTTTTAGCTCGTGCTAGCTCTGGCGCAGCGCCGCCAGCAGCTGGCGCGGCCAGTGCGGGCGCAGGAGCTCGGCTGTCGTCAGCCCGAACCGGCGGGCGAAGGCGATGGCGATCAGCGCCGAGCTGCACAGGTACGATAAGGCGCTGGCCGCCGCCGCCCCCCGCACCCCGTAGCGCGGCAGCAGGTAAAGGTTCGCCCCCACGTTTACCAGCAGCGCCGCCGTCTGGGCGATGATCACGCTGCGCGGGTAGCCGCCCGCCCCCGACAGCGTCCCCGCCAGCGGCCCCGAGAAGCACAGCGCCGTGCAGCCGAGCAGCACCACCAGCGCCGGCAGGAACGAGCCGGCAAAGCGCTGGCCATAAAAAGCCACCAGCAGCGGCTGCCCGACCAGCGCCATCCCGACGCAGGCGACCAGCCCAAGCAGCAGCGCCAGCTTGGCGCCGAGCAGCGTCACCCGGGCGATGTCCTCGCGCGCCGCCGCCTTGGCGAAGAGCACGGTGTTCAGCGTCCCCGGCACGAGAAGCAGGAGCTCGGCGACGCGCACCCCGGCCTGGTAGATGCCCAGGTCCTGCTCCATGTGGGCCGCCGGCAGGAGGCGCTGAATCAGGTAAACGTCGATGCGCAGGAGCAGGAGGTCGGGCAGGATGTGCAGGAAGTTGCGGCCGCCGATGCGCAGCGCTCGCCGCGCCAGCGACTCGGCGGCCGGGCCCGGTTCGGGCGGCGACGGGGTACTGGCGGGCTGGGTGAGCTGCCAGCGCCACAGCCACAGCCCGGCCGCCGCGCTCAGCAAGAGCTGGCTGCCCGCCTGCAGCGCCAGCGCGCTCGTCGGGGTCAGCACCGCCAGCTGGAACAGCGCCGCCACCGCCGCCAGCTGCCCCACCGCGAGCCCCAGGTTGAGCCGGTTCTGCGCCGCGAAGTGCTGCCCGCCCCACAGCAGGCTGTTATGCACGTCGCGCAGGTACTGCAAGATGACGCAGCTGGCGATGAGCAGGAGCAGCCACGGCCCGCGCCCGCGGCAGCCGCACCGCCGACCAAGCGGCCAACCTATGGCGAAGTGCGCG
>DAOMZC010000723.1:0-3871 GCA_035437965.1 Pseudomonadota bacterium | reverse complement strand
CTTCGAGCGCCTCCTGGCCGCCGCCGGCGAGCCCCGGAGCGAGACGCCCGTCGCCCAGGCCGGCGAGCGGCTGCACCGCAGCGGCCGCCGCCTGCAGCTGCGCACCGCGGTGAGCCGCGCCGGACCCGCCGAGCAGCCCATCTTCATCGAGTCGTTTTTTGACCCCGGTCCCCCCGAGCCGGCCGCCAGCGCCAGCAGCCAGCCCCGCCACGCCGCCGAGGCGCTGCGCGAGTCCCAGGAGCGCTTCCGCGCCTTCATGGACAACACCCCGGTCGCCGCCTGGCAGGCCGACGCCGACGGCCGGATCGTCCTGGCCAACCCGGCCTACGCCTGGTTCACCGGCTACAGCGCCGCCGAGGTCGTCGGCAAGACCATCGACGAGCTGTTCCCGCCCGAGCAGGCCCAGGCCTACCGCACGCGCGACCGCGAGGTGCTGCGCACCGGCCAGGCCCAGGAGTGGCGCCTGTCGTTCCAGCGCGGCGACGGCACCCCCTGCGAGAGCCTGATCATCAACTTCCCCGTCCCCGGTCCCGCCGGGCAGCGCATGATCGGCGCCATCGCCCTGGACCTTACCGAGCACCAGCTGCTGCGCGAGCAGATCCACCAGCAGGCGCAGCTGCTCTCGCACGGGCCGCAGGCGGTGATCACCTGGAACCCGCAGGGCCGCATCCGCAGCTGGAACCGCGGCGCCGAGCTCGCGTTCGGCTACAGCGCCGAGCAGGCCCTGGAGCTGGACATCACCGAGCTCCTCCGCACCGGCGCGCCCGCCGGAGTGGCCGATCACACGCCCTCGCTGGTAAGCCTGTTGCGCCAGAACCAGGGCGAGCCGCTGGAGGTCGAGCTGGGCCGCCACGACGGCGAGCCCTTCTTCGCCCAGATCCTGTGCATCCCCCTCAGCGACAGCGAGGGCGCGCCGCTCGGCACCATCGCCTACGTCCAGGACATCACCCAGCGCAAGCGCATCGAGGAGGAGCTCGGGGTCCAGCAGGCGCGCACCCAGGGCATCGTCAACACCGCGGTGGACGTGATCCTCACCGTCTGCGACCAGGGGCTCATCGAGTCGGCCAACCCGGCGGTGCGGCGGCTGCTCGGCTACGAGCCGGAGGAGCTCGTCGGGCAGCACGTCTCGGTCATCCTGGTCGCCGGGCTCGCCCCCTTCCCCGAGGAGTACCTGCGGCTCCGCCCGCCGAGCGGCGAGCACCGCAGCGTCGGCACGAGCCGCGAGGTCACCGCGCGCGCCCGGGATGGCCGCGAGATCCCGGTGCAGACCTCGGTGGGCGAGATGCGCCTGGGCGACCGCCGGGTCTTTGCCATCATCATCCACGACCTGACCGACCGCAAGCTGCTGGAGATGCAGTTCCTGCAGTCGCAGAAGATGGAGGCGGTGGGTCTTCTTGCCGGGGGCGTGGCGCACGACTTCAACAACCTGCTCACCGCGATCAATGGCTACAGCGATCTGCTCCTGCGCACGGTCAGTCCGACGAGCTCGACCTACAGCATGGTGCAGGAGATTCACCTTGCGGGGACGCGCGCGGTCACCCTGACCCGGCAGCTCCTGGCGTTCTCGCGCAAGCAGGTGCTGGCGCCGGTCGTACTGAGCCTTAGCCGGGTGGTCGCCGACATGGTCAAGCTGCTCGACCGGCTGGTCGGCGAGGATGTGGTGCTGCAGACGGTGCTCGCCGAAAACCTGTGGCCCTGCCGGGCCGACCTCGGCCAGCTCGAGCAGGTCATCATGAACCTGGCGGTCAACGCCCGCGACGCCATGCCCGGCGGCGGGCAGCTGACCCTGGCGACCAGCAACCTCACCATCGACGACCCGGCGGCCCGCCTGCCCGTCGGCGATTACGTCTGCCTGACCGTCACCGACAGCGGCTGCGGCATGGACGCCGCCACCCAGGCGCGGCTTTTCGAGCCGTTCTTCACCACCAAGGAAGTCGGCCGCGGCACCGGCCTCGGCCTGGCCACCGTCTACGGCATCGTAAAGCAGAGCGAGGGCTTCATCCTCGTCGACAGCGCGCTCGGACGGGGCACCACGTTCCGGGTCCTTTTGCCGCGTACACAGGCGGTGGCGAGCCCGCTGGCCGTCGGTCCGCCGCGGCGCGACAGCCCGGCCGGCGCCGAGGTGATCCTGCTCGTCGAGGATGAGGTGAGCGTGCGCACCATGACGCAGCGCCTGCTGCAGCGCGGCGGCTACACCGTCCTGTCTGCCGGCAGCGCCGGCGAGGCCGAGCGGCTGTTCGCCAGCCACCCGGGCCCGGTGCACCTCCTGCTCACCGACATCGTCATGCCCGGCCCCAACGGCATCGAGCTGTCCACCCGGCTGCGCCGCCAGCGGCCCGAGCTCGCGGTGCTCTACATCTCCGGCTATGCCGAGGGCTCGCTGCCCGCCCGCAGCGCCCTGCCGGCGGGGGCGATGCTGCTCGCCAAGCCCTTCTCCTCCGACGCCCTGCTGAGCCGCGTCCGCGAGGTGCTCGACCGCGCCGGCCGGCGCCGCCGCTCGCGCTCCGATCCAGGCAACTGACCGCGTCGCTTGCGGCTACTCGTGCCAGTCGGCGCCGATGGTGGCGCTCCGATCCCGGCAGCTGACCGCGCCGCTTGCGGCTACTCGTGCCAGTCGGCGCCGACGATGGCGCAGGGTGGCCGCAGCCCGGGGACGACCCGCGCCTCCAGGGGGCGGCCCTGCTTGCTGCTGCCGCTCTGGCCCGGCGCGCCCGGCGGCGCTACGACCAGCACCCCCGGCCCGAGCGCCGAGAAGCGGCCGTCGAGGTAGAGCTGGGCCGCCGCGCCGTAGCCGATGAGGCCGCGGTAACGCAGCGGCTCGCCTTGGTACTGCAGCGGCACCGGCACCGTGTCGCGCGCGGCGCCCAGGTAGAAAAGCGGCGCCTCGGGCCAGTCGCCGCTCGCCGGGAGGCCGAGGTTCGGCGCGACCAGGCGCCCGCCCCACGGCGAGCGCTCGCTGTGAAACAGCTCCTCGCGGGAGAACTGTCCGGACATGCGGACCTCGCGGATGAGCAGGCGCAGCGGCTCGGGGAAGCTGCGGTCGTAGGGTCCCACCGGGGCGCCGCTGCTCTGCCAGATCCCGCCCAGGCTCTGCTCGGCGACGCTCACCGCCTCCTTGATGACCTGGCCCGCCGCCGTGACCTCGAGCGCCGCCGGGACGGTGCCGGGGTCGTTGCCGCGCATCCAGACCACCGCGCTCTTGCCGTAGCTGGCGGCGCGCAGCGGCTCCAGGCTCCACTTTAGCGGTTCCCAGCGCGCCACCTGGTACCAGCGCCGCGTCGCCGCATCGCCGCGGGCGAGCGCCCAGACCTTGCCCTGGCCGGCGCCGACCAGCGTACCGTCTGCCGCGGCCAGCGCCACGAGCTCTGCGGGCGGCTGGACGCGCAGCGCCACCTGGCGACGCCCATCGGCCGTGGCGGCGACGAGCTCGCCGGTGGCGGCGTAGCACACGAGCTGCGGCGGCCCATCGGCAGCGCTCCCCGGCGCCGGCGTGGTCGAGCTCAGCGGCGCCGGACACCCGGCCAGGCAGAGGAGCAGCTGGAAGCCCAGCCCCAAGCTCAGACCAGTGCTCAGGCCAGCGCCCAGGCCAGCGCCCAGGCCAGTGCTCAGGCCGCAGCGGCTCGCCCCGCGTCGCGAGCTCCACGGCCTGCAGTCGCACGGGGGCCGCTGGTGGTCCCTGACCAAAGCGGGAGCGGGGTTTTCGCGCATACGCCACGTTTACCATGTAAGGGCGAGCCGCGACACGCTCCCGGGTCCGGCAGCCCCGAACCGCCGCTACGTCCGACCCGCCCGCTGCATCGGGCCGCCTCCGAGTGAGCAAGGACGAACACTCGCACTTCCTTGGGCCAGCGGCTACCATGCCGGCATACCT
>DAOMZC010000722.1:0-3879 GCA_035437965.1 Pseudomonadota bacterium | reverse complement strand
CCCGCAGGCCACCCCCGGCGGCGGCCCGGTCGAGGACAGCCTGCGGCGGGCGCTCGCCGCCGAGCCGTATCACGGCCCGGCGCTGCTGCGGCCGCACCTGCGGGCGGCTGCGGCGCCCAGCGAGGCGCTCGCCCACAGTCCCCTGGCCCACTCCCTGGTGGCGGCGCTGCGCGCGCGCTTTGAGGCCAGCCAGAAGCGGCCCGAGGCCATGATGTGGGCCCTGCGGCTGGCAGCGGCGCAAGAGCACGAGTCGGGCGACGCCCCCGGGGCGCTCACGACCTACCACGAGCTGCGCGGCTTCGCCCCGGCCCACCCGGCCCTGGTCGGCCTGGAAGAGACCCTGTCGGCGACCGCCTGGCGCGCCGGGCAGGCGATGGAGATCATCGAGCACGAGCTGGCCAGCGAGGCCGACTACGACGTCCGCTTTGCCCTCCTGCTGCAGGCCGGCGAGTACCTGGAAGCCCACAACCAGCCGAGCCAGGCCGCCAAGCGGTTCGCCCAGGCGCTGGAGATCCGCCCCGGCCACCCGGTGGCGCGCTCGGCGCAGGTGCGCGCCTACCAGGCGGCCGGCATGCTCGACGAGCTGGCCAAGGTCACGGCGGTCGAGCTGAAGGAGGCCACCGACATCCAGACGCGCGTGCTGGCGTTCGAGCGGCAGGCCCTCCTGGCGACGCTGCGCGGCGGCGATCCGGCGGTCCGCCGCGAGGCGATCATCGACTCGTACCGCAGCATCCTCAACATCGACGCCAACAACCACAGCGCGATGCGGGCGCTCGAGCGGCACCACATCGCCCACGAGCAGTGGGGCGATCTCATCCACCTGTACGAGCAGATGGGCCTGACCGCCGTGGACACCGCGTTCGCGGTGCACATCCACCTCGATCGGGCGCGGCTGCGCCAGCGTCTGGTCTGGCAGGGCCAGGGCGACGCCTCGGCGGTGGCTAACGAGCTGGAGAACGACTTCCGGCTCGCCCTGTACCGCGACCGCCACAGCCGGCCGGCGCTGCGCTACCTGCTTTCGGCGGCGCTGCGCAAAGACGACCTGTCGCAGATCGCCACCTTGTACCTCAGCGCCGGTGAGCTCGGCGCGCTGGTCCGCGACGACGAGCTGGCCCCGGACAGCAGCGAGGCGCAGTCGGCGGCGGTGTTCTTCGTCCGCGCCGCCGAGGCCCAGGCCGCCCAGGGCCGCTCGCCGGCCGAGGTGATCAACACCTATCGCCTGGCGCTCAAGCGCTTCCCCGAGCACCTGGCGGCGCTGCGCGGCATGCTCCATTTCGCCATCACCCACCAGAGCTTCGCCGCGGTGGCCGATGCCGCCGAGGGGCTGGCGCAGCACCTGCACGATCCCGACGAGCGCTACCTCCACTACATGCTGGTCGGCGTCGTGGCCCAGGAGCTGGTCAAGGACCTGCCGCGGGCGCGGCGCGCCTTCGCCGCCGGGCTGGCCCTCCTGCCGCAGCGCGAGGAGGCGTTCGGCCGCCTGCGCGGCTCCTACGCCGGCGGGACCGCCAACCCCGACGACGCCAAGGCGCTCGCCGACCTTATCAGCAATCGCCTGGCGCAGCCCGATTTCGCGCCCGCCAACGAGGTCACCCTGCGCATGGAGCTGGCGCTTTTGTACGCCGGCCCGCTCGGCGACCGCGCCCGCGCCAAGCAGGAGATGGGGCAGGCGCTGGCGCTTAGCCCGAGCAACGCCGGCGTGCTCTATGCGCTCGGCAAGCTGTACGCCGACGATCGGGAGTGGCAGCTGGCGGTGGATCACCTTTTGCGCTACGCCCAGGTCGAGCAGCGGCCGGCGCAGCTCATCGCGGTGCACCTGATGGTCGGCGATATCTTCGCCGAGCAGCTCGACAACGCGCAGCAGGCGGTCGCGCAGTACACGCGGGTGCTGCAGCTGCAGCCGCAGAACCAGCTTGCCCTGACCAAGCTCAGCGACATGTTCCTGGCGCAGAACAAGGGCGCCGGGGCGCTGCCGCTGCTGCGGCGGCTGGTCAAGTACACCGACGACAAGCCGAAGAAGATCGCGTTCTACCACCGGATCGCCGCGCTCAGCGAGGACAGCGGCGACGCGCGCGGGGCGCTCGAGGCGCTGCGCCAGGCCGTCGATGTCGACCCGGCCAACCTGACGGCGATCGGCGAGCTGGCGCGCCACTACGAGCGGCAGAACGACCAGCAGTCGCTGCGCATCCACCTCGATCGCGCCGCCGGGCGCTTCCGGCCGCTGCTGCGCGAGCGGCCGCGCGACCCGGCGCTGTATCGGGCGCTTCTCGATGTCTTTTTGTGGCGGCGGACCACCGATCTGGCGGCGATGGCGGCGGGGGCGCTGGTGGCGCTGGGGGCGGCGGTGCCGACCGACCTGCAGCTGCGGCTCGATCGCCAGGCGCTGCGCAAGGAGCCGACGCCGCAAGGGCTGCGCGATCCGGCGATTGACGACGTGCTGTATCCGGCGCGGCTCGCCCCGGGCTTCCGGGCGCTGTTCAAGCTCTTGCAGGAGCCGCTCGGCAAGCTGTACGGCCGCGACGTCAAGAAGCTGCAGGAGCTGGGCGTCGACCGGCGCGAGAAGCTGCCGCGCTCCGGGCACCCGCTGCGCGACCTCGCCAACCGCATCGCCGCCGAGCTGGGGGTCGGCGACTTCGAGCTGTACGTGACCTCGGCCCAGGGCAAGGACGACGAGGGGCGGGCGGTGCCGCTTTACACCATCGAGCCGACCGAGCCGCCGTCGCTCATCCTGAGCAGCTCGCTGGTCGATGGCAGCGAAGTCGAGCGGCGCTTCTTCCTCAGCGGGCTGCTCAAGCTGCTGCAGAGCCAGCTCGTGCTGCCGCTGCGGCTGTCGCCCGACGACCTCGGGGTGCTCGTCGGCGGCCTGGTGCGCCAGTACGTGCCCGACTACGCGCCGCTCGGGTTTGCCGAGAAGCGCATCATCACCGAGGCGCAGCGCCAAAAGCGCGTCATCCCCAATAAGCTCCAGCCGCAGGTCCTGCCCTACGCCATGGAGTGCGCCTCGGCGACGCTGGACTTCGAGGGCGTCTCCGACACCCTCACCATGGCCAGCCACCAGGCGGGGCTCCTGCTCACCGGCAGCCTGCCGGGGGCGATTGCCGCCCTGCGCAAGAAGGGGCCGGGCGCCGAGCGCCAGATCGACGAGCTCCTCCGCTTCGCGGTCAGCGACGAATTCGCCGAGCTGCAGCGCCTCGCCGCTTCCCGGTAGGGCCTGGCCGGGCGCGCTCAGCCGGGGCGCAGATGCCGGCGACCAGAGCCAAATGAACCGAGCCGCATGAAACCCGCGCGCTACTTCTGGCAGCGCGGGCAGTAGTACGTGGCGCGACCGCCCTGGACGATGCGGGTGATGACCTGGCCGCCGCGACAGGCGCGGCTCTGGCAGGGCGTGCCTTCGCGGTCGTAGGCGAAGAACTGGTTCTGGAAGCCGCCGAGCTCACCGTCGGCCTGCACGTAGTCGCGCAGGGTGGAGCCGCCGGCGGCGATGGCGGTGCTGAGCACGGCCTTGATCTCGGTGACCAGCCGCCGCGCCTCGGCCGCGCTGAGCGCGCCGGCCGGTCGCAGCGGCGAGACGCGGGCGCGGTACAGCGCCTCGCAGACGTAGATGTTGCCAAGGCCGGCCACCACCGTCTGATCGAGCAGCGCCGCCTTGAGCGGCCCGCGCCGTCCGTCAAGGCGCGCCCGCAGGCTGGCGGCGGTGAACTCGGCGTCTAGCGGCTCGGGCCCGAGCTCGCGCAGGAGCGGGTGCCCGGCCAGGGTGGCCTCGGTCGTCAAAAGGAGCAGCCCGAAGCGCCGCGGATCGTTGTAGACGACCACCAGCTCGTCGAGAGGTTGCGTATTAATATAGGCCGCCGCGTCGAAGGCTTCATCGTCCGTCACCGT
>DAOMZC010000721.1:0-3880 GCA_035437965.1 Pseudomonadota bacterium | reverse complement strand
TGTCAGCGCAGCTGGCAAAAAAGGATCGCAGGGAAGGGGGACCCGCGGCGTGACCACTCCGCCTGGTGACCCTCCGGAAGCCCCGTAGCCCCATACCCCCGGCGCGCCGCGATCCGAGGATAAGCGGGGCCGCGGACCACAATAATGTGGTCCGGTCACTTGACATTCCAGACCCGCGACCCAAGGTACCTCCTCCACAGCTCTCAGGAGGTCCCATGTCCGCGAAATCATCCAAGAAGCCCCCCGCCCCCTCCCCCAAAGCCGTGACGGTCCCGCCCAGCGATACGCTGGCGCACAACCGCCACCTCGCCGCGCCCGCGGCCGCCCTCATCCCCAAGGTCCCCGAAGGCTTCATCCCCACCCCCCCCGACGAGAGCAAGCGCCGCCTGCGCCGCCTCTCCGACAGCCTGCGCGCCGAAGCCCTGGCCGCCCTCGGCGAGCTCACCCAGAACCGCGACCGCATCGACGCCGACCTGGGCGACCTGGCCCCCGATCCCGCCGTCGCCGCGCAGCTCTTGCCCCGCCTGCAGACGGTGCGCGAGACGATCGGCGCCACCGAGGCCCTGCTCACCTTCCTCCACGAGCTTGAGGACATCGCGCACAGCGACGCCGTCGAGCTCCTGGAGTCCGCCCACCAGGAGCTCAGCCACCGCCTGCGCAAGCTGCCGCAGCTGGCCACTGTCTACCCGCAGCTGCTCGCCTTCATCCAGCAGCGCAACGACGCCGTAGCCGAGGGCATCGCCCGCGCCAGGCGCGAGCCGCAGCCGACTCCCGCGGCGCCTTAGTTAATTAGCCGCCCGACCCCGCCGGCTCCCCGCCCCTCCGATGGTAGCTGACACCGGCTTGCCTGAGGGGCGGCCGTGGCCGCAGGGGTGCCGGAGTCTACTATACTCTCTCAACACTATCCCAGCCCTCGTTGCATTACACGACGACTTCTTTGCCACATAACCAGATATGGTACGATTCGTACTCCTCTGAGTCATCGATACACGTGAGCATTCCGTCGCCAGTAAATTCAAGCGTCAAAGTGCCGTCGCTGGTTGAGCGAGCAGAGCAGACCCGACGTCCCACCAGCGACATTATGCTTGATGATTGAACGGGCGGTTTTTGTTTTACTGCTGCCTTCGTCGTGTCCGCTTGAAAGAGAAAAGATGACTCTAGCGTTATAGCAATTTCATCATCAAAGGTAAGATGCACCGTATTTGCCGAGAATGACACCTGTTCGAGTTCTCGCCCGATAAAAATCGAAGCATCAAAGTCTGGCGGAAGACCATACATCAGCTATTCCGGTTTCTTTGCTGATATTGGTGCTGAGCTAGAACGTCGTAAAGAGATGGCTGACCTCGGTACATATCGAGAGGATTGGTATCATTTCGCGGACGTTATGACCCCAGGGGCAGTCAGTCAAGCATCTGTGCGACGCTCACCTTGGCACGCGCTCCTACTCAGCTGGTGGTCAACTACCACCTAGCTCGTGGTCAACCACTACCCGTCTGGTGGTCAACCACTACCTAGCTCGTAGTCAACCACCACCCGTCTGGTGGTCAACCACCACCCGTCTGGCGATCAACCACCACCTAGCTCGTGGTCAACCACCACCTAGCTCGTGGTCAACCACCACCCATCTCGTGGTTGACCACAGCCGGCGCGGGGTCAGCCACCACTCAGCTAGGAGTTAACGGGTCACTTCTGCCGGCGCGCTGCGCCCGGCTCCTCGGTGGTGCCCTCGTGGTAGTCGCTCTTGTAGTCGGCGTACAGGCCGTAGTAGGAGCGGTAGCCCTTGGCGGCGGTGTCGATCTCGTTTAGCACCACGCCGACGATGTTGCCGCCGACGTCCTTGATGTGCTGGGTGGCGCGGCGGGCGGCGTCGCGGTGGGTGGCGGCGTGGCGCACCACCAGGACTACGCCGTCGACCGAGGTGGAAAGGACGGCCGGGTCGGTGACGGGGACGGCGGGGGGCGAGTCGAGCAGCACCCGATCGTACGCGTCGGCAAGCTCGGCGAGCAGGGCGCGGAAGTGGCTGCCGCCCAGGAGCTCGGCGGGGTTGGGGGGCGAGGGGCCGCTCGGCAGCACGAACAGGTTGTCGACGCTGGTCGGGCGCACCGCCTCGGCCAGGGTCGCCTCGCCGACGAGCAGGCTGGTCAGCCCGACGCTGCCGTCCAGGCCCAGGGCGCGGGCGATGCGCGGTCGGCGCAGGTCGCAGTCGATGATGAGGGTGCGCTCGCCGGCCTTGGCGAGGACCGTGCCCAGGCTCAGGCAGGACAGGGTCTTGCCCTCGCGCGCCATCGAGCTGGTCAGAAGGATGGTGCGCAGCTGGCGCTCGGTGCCGGCGAACATGAGGTTGGTGCGGATGGCCCGGCACGCCTCGGCCACCGTCGAGCGCGGGTGATAGGCGACGTAAAGATCCGGCGAGTGACGGCCGCGCCCGTCGGGCACGAACCGCGGCAGCATGCCGAGCAGCGGCAGCCCGAGGTGCGACTCGATGTCCTCGTGGGTCTTGAGGGTGCGGTCGAGCGCGTCGAGCGCGAAGGCGGCGCTCACCCCGATGAGCAGGCCGAGCACCAGGGCCAGGCCAATCGCCACCCGCAGCCGCGGGCTCACCGCGACCCGGGGCAGCCGCGCATAGTCGAGGACGCGCAGGCTGCGCAGGCGCAGGCGGCCGACCATGCCGGTCTCCTTGGTGCGGTTGAGGACCATGTTGTACTGCTTCTGCAGGCTGTCGGAGTCGCGCTTGAGCTTGTTGTATTCGATCTCCAGGCGGCTTATGCGCAGGCCGTCCTGCTTGAGCTTCTCGACCTCGGCGAGGACCTTCTGCTCGTCGCTGAGCGTCTCGTTGTAGCGCAGCGTCGCGGCGCCCAGGGCAACCTCGACCTCGCGCCCGAGCTCGCGCAGGAGCTGCTCGACCTTGGAGCTCTGCTGCTGGACCTGGGGGTGGCTGTCCTGGTAGCGCGCCCGCAGCTCGGCCAGGCGCCGCTGCTCCTCGGCGTAGGTGCGGCGCAGCTCGCCGAGCAGGGCGGGCATCTCGCTGCCGCTGGTAAACACCGGCACGCGCAGCGGGTCGACCTCCTTGAGCTTTTTGAGCTCGGCGAGCTGGCTCTGGCGCTGCAGCTTGCGCAGCCGCACCTCGGTGAGGGCGTCGGTGTACTTGTCGATCTGGCGCGCCACCTGGTTGGCCCGGTCCTCCAGGCTCACCGACAGCATGTCGTGCTGCGACTTGTACTCGTAAAGCGCCACCTCGGCGTCGTGCAGGCTCTTGCGCAGGAGGTCGAGCTCGTCGGCGAGCTGCTGCGAGGTGCGCTGGGTCGTGGTCTCGCGGTTCTGCTCGGCGTCGGCGACGAACTCGTCGGCGACGGCGTCGGCGATCTTCTTGGCCCACGCCGGCTGGGTGTGGCGGGCGGTTACAAGGAGCAGGCGGGTCTCGGCGACCACGTCGGCGGTGTAGTGGGTGAGCAGGGCCTCGCCGGCCTCTTCCAGGGTGGTCGGCAGCGCGCCCGGGGCGAAGAACCCGGGCTCCTTCAGGAGCTGCAGCCGCGCCGCCGCCCGCCGGGCCAGCGAGTCGCTGGTGAGCACCTTGCGGCTGGTTTGCAGGAAGTCCTGCACCATGTAGAAGTTCGCCGGCGACGGATCGATCGAGTCCTGCACGGCGCTGCCGAGCGCCTGCGGCACGCTCGCCTCGACGAGGATGCTGGCCCGGGTCTCGTAGATCTTGGGCTGCGCGCTGGTCCACAGGACGGCGGCGACCTGGAGGACGACCAGGATCGCGATCAGCACCCACTTGCGATCGAGCAGCACGCCGATGTAGCGCTGGAGCTCTACCGTGCCCTCGCCGGCCGCCGGGAGCTGGCCGGCGGCCACCGGGCGGCGCGGCTCGGGCGCGCGG
>DAOMZC010000720.1:0-3881 GCA_035437965.1 Pseudomonadota bacterium | reverse complement strand
GGCGGCGGCGGCGGCTCGATCTTCGTCCTGTCCGGTAAGCCGCTGGACACGAGCTTCATCCTCTCGGCCGACTGCGGCCGGGCCGGCAGTCAGCGCTCCGAGCCGAGCGATCCGCAAGAGGCCGAAGGGCCGGGCGGCGGCGGCGGCGGCGGCGTCATCGTCTACATGGCGGGCGGCGCGCCGACCACCAGCGTCAAGGGTCAAGCCGGGGGAACCACGGTCGCGACGACCCTCATGAAGTTCCCGTCCAACGGTGCCACCGCTGGCTTTGACGGCCTCACCGTGATGGCCCCACGGCAGCCGGTGATCGCCGGCATGCCCGGCAGCTACCCCATCTGTCTCCCCGCCGATATCCAGGTCACGGTGGCGCCGCCGCCGGGAATGGTGCAGCCGGGCGGCAAGGCCGACTACAAGGTCACGGTAAAAAATAATGGCGAGAACCCGGCGCTCGGCGCCGATCTCACCAGCCAGTTTCCGCCGGGAGTCGACCCCGCGCAGGTGACCTGGACCTGCGCGCCGATGGGCGTCGGCGTGATGTGCCCGGGCAACATGACCAGCGGCACCGGCCCGCTGCCCCCGCAAGCGGATCTGCCGCCCGGCGGCTCGCTGTCGTTCACGGTCTCGCTGCCGGTGCCCAAGATGAGCCCCAGCCCGACGCTGGACCTCACAGTGTCGGCGTACCCGCCGCCCGGCTATACGGACCCCGACCTGACCAACAACAAGGGCACCGGCAAGGCGCCGATTACCTCGGTGGTGGTCAAGCCCCCGGTCAGTGACCTTGAGGTCACGGTCAGCAAGAGTCCCACGACCCCCAACCCCGGCGACGAGGTCACCGTCACCATCAACGCGAAGAACAACGGGCCGGACGGCGCCGGCAAGCCGGTGGCGATCTTCACGATTCCGCCCGGCAGCACGGTGACGCAGGCGCCGCCGATGGGCGACCCGATGGCCCCCTGGGACTGCACCGCCAACGGCACGACCTACACCTGCACCCTGAAGATGGATCTGCCGCCCAATACCCAGGCGCCGCCGCTGGTGGTCAAGTTCAAGACGCCGCCGGACATGGGCGGCCCGCCGACCGGGACGCCGCAGGTGGTGGTGGTGGTGGGCTCGCCGGGGTCGGTGGACCCGAAGCCGACCAATAACAGCGCGACCGTCGAAGTGGGCCCGACCAAGCCGGCCCCGACCGCCGATCTGGCGCTGACGGTGACCAAGACTCCGGTGACCAACGGGCCGGGCATGGAGACGGCGTTCTCGCTGCAGCCGCAGAACCTTGGCCCGAGTCGCGCTCCGAACCCCTACCTCACCTTCACGGTGCCGACGGGCAGCGTGTTCACGCAGGAGCCGACGGGCACGGGCTGGTCCTGCCTGCGCTCGGGATTTACGGTTACCTGCCTGGCGCCGCAGCTGCTTTTGGGTATGCCGGTGCAGCCGGTCGCGATCCGCATCATTGCTCCCCAGACGACGCCGCCCAATACCAATCCGGGTTCGGTCGCTGGCGTAATCGGCTGCTCGCAGGTCACCGACCCCAACCCGCTCAACAACGCGGACTCCAAGCCCATCGCGGCGGCGACCACGCCGACCGGCTCGGACCTGCAGATCCGGATCACGGTCGACAAGCCGAATCCGGGGCCGGGCGACGAGGTGACGTATACGGGCATGGCGACCAACGGCGGCCCGGACCCGGTGGCCAATCCGGCGGTGGTCATCAACCTGCCGCCGGGGGCGGTGGTGAGCCAGCCAGCGCAGGGTGAGGGGTGGTCGTGCACCCAGACCGGCAGCACCGCGATCTGCACCCGCGACACCATCCCGGTCGGCGAGGCGCCGCCGATCACGGTCAAGGTCAAGCTCCCCACCGGCAGCGGTCCCAAGAGCGGAGTCCCGACGACCACCGCGGTGGTCGGCGCTCCCAATAACAACGATCCGAACCTCAGCAATAATACGGCGGTGGTCGACACCCGGCCCAGCCAGCCGGGGACCGGCGCCGACCTGGCGCTGACCATCACCAAGACGCCGCCGATGGGGACCACCGGCATGGAGGTCACCTACACAGTGCAGGCGTCCAACCGCGGCCCGGAGACCGTCAAGAGCCCCAGCGTTACGTTCTCGGTCCCCGCGGGCAGCAAGGTCACCCAGCCGGCCCAGGGCCAGGGCTGGGACTGCCTGCAGAGCGGGTACAGCTTCACCTGCTACCTCGCCGGCGACCTCCAGGTCGGAGAGGCGGCGCCGATCACGGTCAAGCTGAACACCCCGGCCCCGGCCGACCCGAACCAGAGCCCCGGGGCGGTGGCAGGGGTGGTGAGCGCGCCGTCCAACAAGGACCCGAACCTGCTGAACAACGTCGCCGCGGTGGAGGTTGGTAACAAAGCGCCGACCGGCTCCGATCTGGAGATCAAGATCAGCAGCTCTCCGCAAGGTCCCGGCGCTGGCGATGTGGTGACCTACAAGGCCGACGCCTCCAACAAGGGGCCCGAGGCGGTCAAGGATCCGGTGGTGACCATCAACCTGCCGCCCGGCGCCGAGGTCGTCGAGGAGCCGCACGGCGACGGCTGGAACTGCACCCGCGCCGCCAACTCGGTGCTGTGCACGCGGGAGTCGATCCCGACCGGCAGCGCGCCGCCGATCGTCGTCAAGGTCAAGCTGCCGCAGCAGGGCACGATCAACTCGACGGCGACGGCGACCGTGAGCGCGGCGAGCAACAACGATCCGGTCCTCGCCAACAACGTGGCGCTGTCGGATCTGTACCGCCTGGTCGGCGGTGGGCTGGGCTGTAGCTTGGGCGGCAGTGGCCAGCCGGGCTCCGCCGGCCTGCTTCTCCTTGGTGCTGGTCTGGCGATCATCCTCGGCCTGAGCTCGCGGCGCCGTCGTTACGCGGCCGCCGCCTAGCTCGGCCTGCTACTCCAATAATCCCCCGAGACTCGTTGGCCTCCGCGGCTCAGCTGCGGGGGCGCTTGGCGTTCGCGCTGGCTCGCGGGCGCAGCTCCATGGAGCCCAGCGCTGCGTGCCGGCGGGCGTAGTTGTACCGTCCAGGTCCAGGTCCGGGTCGAGGTACGCCCGGGTCCGCCCGGGTCGCCGCTTGCCGACGGCGGCTACTTTGCTTCCTCGCCGGCAAGGACCCTTCCCGGGTCCGCTGTGGTGATCGACCTGTGAGGCGCGGTACTAGGCGGCGCGGGCGGCCTAAAAGATGACCGGCGGCTTGCTGCCGCGGGGAATGCCGGGCAGCTCGCGGAGCTTCTCGGGCAGCTCGTAGGGCTTGCCTTCGGGGCTGACGCCGGCGCTCGGCGGCGGCGGGAAGCCGACGAGCAGCGGGCCGCCGCGGTCGTTCGGCTTGACCGTCGCCGGCCGCTCGGCGGGGAGCTCGGTCGTGGGCATGTCACGGGTGGCCGCATACATATAGCGGGCCCACATCGGGACGCTGATCGTGAACGAGGCGTCGGTGTAGCCGAGCTGGCGCTCGTAGATGTCATCGCCGACCCAGGCGGTGGTGAGCCAGCGCGAGGTGAAGCCGACGAACCACACGTCCGAGGTCCGGCTGGAGGTGCCGGTCTTGCCGGCGGCAATCAGCTTGGTGTCGCGGATCGCCTTGCTGTGCCCCTGCGAGACGACGCGGCGCAGGAGCGTCCCGGTCAGCCAGGCGGTGCGCGGCGGGATGATCGGCCGCCGGATCCGCCCGGCCTGCGCGACGATGCGGTCGAGCCGGGTGCGGCCGTCGAGCATCGGGTCGTCCCAGGCACTGTTGTCGAGCAGCACTTCCCCGCGGCGCGACACCACGCGCTTGACCGCGATCGTGTCGGTGGGGCGGCCGTTCTTGGCGAACAGCGCGAAGGCGCGCGACAGCTCATCGATGCGCACGCACGAGGCCCCAAGTGCCAGCGCGTCAT
>DAOMZC010000719.1:0-3889 GCA_035437965.1 Pseudomonadota bacterium | reverse complement strand
GCCGACGCCCGCGCCCGCGGTGCCACCGTCGTCTGCGGCGGCGCCCCCACCGGCCAGGGCCTGTTCTACCGGCCCACCGTCCTGGATCACTGCACCGACGATATGGCCGTCGTCCGCGACGAGACCTTCGGCCCCGTGCTCGCCGTCATCCGCGTCGAGGGTCCCGCCGAGGCGATCCGCCGCATCAACCGCTCGCGCTACGGCCTCGGGGCCTCGATCTGGACCCGCGACCTGCAGCGCGCCGAGCAGCTCGCCGCGCGCCTCAATGTCGGCGTCGTCGACATCAACAACCACGCCTATACCGGCGCCATCCCCGAGCTGCCGTGGAGCGGCACCCGCGAGACCGGCTTCGGCATCGCCAACAGCGACCTGGCCCTGGGCACCTTCGTCCGCCCGCGCGCCGTCACCATCGACCGCTCGACCGACCCCGAGCCGTTCTGGATGCCGTTCGATCGCTCGCTGTTCGACCTCGGCCACCTGCTGTCGGAGGCCCAGCTGTTTCAGCTGCGCAGCGCCTGGAAGCTCCCGTTTCTGCTGCGTCAGCGCCTGGCGACCATCCGCGCCTTCTTTCAGTACTGACCGGCAATACTGACCGGCAATACCGACCGGCCCTACAGCGCGGCGGCGATGTGCTCGGCCGCGCGCGTCGCCATCGCCATGATCGTCACCTGCGGGTTGACCCCCAGCGGCCCCTGCGTCGTGCTGCCGTCGGTGATGTATAGCCCCCGCACATCGTGCGTCTGGTGATCCAGCCCGACCACGCTGTCGCGCGGATCCTTGCCCATCCGGCACGTCCCAAGCGGGTGGTAGCTGATCGGCGACATCTCCATCGCCGTCGGCTTCAGCTTGCGCAGCTTGTCCAGATCGCGGCTCTCGATCATCGGCAGCGACATGCACACCGGATACAGCCGGCTCGCTCCCGCCGCGACGAGGATCTCGGCCGCCGCGACCATCGTCTTGTGCAGCAGCGCGGTGTCCGCCGCCGTCAGGTTGTACGTGATCGCCGGCTGCCCGCCGACCTCGCGCCACACCCGCCCGTTGCGAGTCTGATCGCGAATGAGCACCGCCAGCGAGCCGATGCGCGGCGCCAGCGCCAGCGTCTGCATCAGCTTCTGCCCCGTGAACGGAAACAGCATCGGCATGAAGTTGGTGTCCGCCTGCGCCGCCGTGATGAGCTGCCCCGAACGGAGGAAGTGATCGCAGCCGTAGCCCTGCGGGACGTGGCGCGCCCCGTGGATCTCCTCGTCGAAAAGGCCCGAGACGCCGCTGCTCGGGTGCAGGGTCAGGTTGCGCCCGACCTGGCCGCTCTTGTTGCCCAGCCCCTGCTTGAGCAGGAACAGCGGCGTCGGCACCGCCCCCCCCGCCAGCACCACCTTGCGCGCGTGCACGCGCAGGCTCCGCCCATCGCGAGTCGTGCACAGAAGGCCCACCGCGCGGTCACCCTGCAGCAGCACCCGATCGGCGGTCAGCCCGGTCAGCAGCAGCGCCCCGGCCTGCAGCGCCGGCGGGATGTACGAGATGTTGGTGCTGCGCCGGGCATCGGTGCGGCAGCCGAAGTCGCAGAAGCCCTTGCCGTCACAGCCCGGGGCGTTGCGGCGGATCGCGAAGTGGCTCCAGCCCAGGCGCTCGCAGCCGCGCGAGATCACGTCCTGGATCGGCCCGACGACCGAGCGCGGCGACGGCGCGACCTGCAGGACCTCTTCGACCCGCTCGAAGTAGCGCGCCATGTTCTCATCGGCGAACTCATCGGTGTTGAGCTCCTCGCACCAGCGGTCGAGCACCCACGGCGGGGTGCGGAAGCAGGTGCCGCCGTTCACCGCCGTCGAGCCGCCGACCAGCCGGCCGATGAAGATCGGGATCACCGCGTTGCCCACCGAGGCCGCGAAGCGAAAGAACCGCTTGTGCGCGCCGAGCGAGCTGCCGTCGAACACGTCGCGCCGGTGGTGCTCGCCCTCCTCCACGAACACCACCGCGTGTCCGCGCTCGGCGAGCTCGCGCCCGACCACCGCGCCGCCGGCGCCGGTGCCCACCACCACCACGTCGCACTCCACATCGCCGCCGTCCCAGCTTGCGCCGCGGTGGATCTGCGACAGCCAGCGCGGCTGCTCCAGCTTCGTGACGACGTTGCGCTCGCGCCCCATCGCCTTGTAGACGTGCGGCTGATCGAAGTGGACGATCTTGTAGGCCAGAGAGACGATCATGAGCGGCAGCTTGAGCACCGGATCGCCGCTCCACCGCTGCAAGAGCGCGTCGCGCCGCTCGGCCGACAGCGCGTGCAGCGGCCGGCCGGTGCTGGCGATCGCCGCCCCATCGAGCAGCCGCTGCGCCGCCGCAAACGGCCGCTGCAGCGCCGGCCCGAGCTCGCCGAGCAGCTCCTGGGTGTGCTGCACCGTGTGATCGTCAGCGGGCGGAATCTGCCCGCTGCCCGGGATGATGGACTGCGCCAGCGCCAGCGCCATGCGCTGCTGCGCCGGTGAAAACGAGGAATCGCGGTCGAGCATTTTCGCGGGAGAATGCCGCATCTGCCCGCCGACGGCCATAACAAACCGGCCGCCGCGCCCGGCAATCAGCGCCGCCCAGCCGGCCGGCACCCTACCCGGTCATCGCCGTGCCCTCGGCGCCCAGATCCTGCACCGCCGCCGCGATGCTCTTGGGGATCCACTCCTCGTCGGGCCCCTCGGTCGGCAGGATCACCGGCTTGCCGTCGTAGCGCAGGCGCTGCCCGGGGTAGATGAAGGTGCGAAACAGGTAGATCGCCAGCGACTTCTGCTCCAGCGCCGGGTGGATGCGGCCGTGGATGCGGTCGTAGTGGGCCTGCGCGGTCAGGCTCCAGTGAAGGCCCGGCTGATCGTGGTGGATGCCGTGGAAGCCGTTATTGAAGGTGATCCAGTTGAAGATCCGGCCGACGAAGTTGCGCGAGTGGTTGTAGGGGTGATCCTCGTCGCAGCCGTCATGCTGGACGAAGTTCACGCTGGTGATCCCCCACACCGCGAAAAGGTGCGGCACGACCACGAACAGAAGCGCCTTGCGCCAATCTACGACCAGCAGCGCCAGCTTCGAGCCCCAGACAAACGCGATCTCAAGCAGCAGCTGGTGGTGCCAGCGCGGCAGCTGCTCTTTCATCACCGCGACGTAGCGGTAGTTCTGAAAGAAGATGTCCGCGGCGACGCGCGGGAAGAAGTAGAACACGTTGAGGATGTTCAGCCGAAACGGCGCCTTCGAGGTGCGCATTAGATCCGCGCGCTTCTGCGTGTGCTTGTGGTGGCTGAGGTTGTGCCCCGGCACGTACTCGCTGACCGGGAACCCGTAGGCGCACGACAGCGCCAGCTGCATGAGCTTGTTGGCCCAGCGCTTGGTAAACACCGGGCTGTGCAGCGTGTTGTGGGTGATGACGGCGCACAGCCAGGCGACCACGCACGTCAGAGCGACCAGCGGCGCGACATAAGGCGCCGAGGTCGGGACGAAGATCCACTCCCCGGCAAGGAGCGCGTAATAAAACCCGACGAAGGCGATCGTGCGGAGGTCGGCCCTGTAGCGAAGCATCATGGGGCCATATATTACAAAAACGCGCCCATTAGAAGGTGCCAGGCTTTTGCCCAGGTTTGCCCGACCGCAGCGGGCGAGCGCGACAGCCGCGTTGACAGGCCGCGCCGCCTTGGGCACCCTGCTAGGGTGAAAGTCTATCTGATCCGGCATGGCCACGCGGTCGACGAGAGCGGGACAATCTCGGACGAGCAGCGCTACCTGACCAAGAAGGGGCGCAAGACGGTGCGCGAGGTCGGGCGGGTGCTCAAAGAGGCGGGCGTCGAGCTCGACGCGGTGCTGACCAGCCCCTTGGTGCGCGCGGTGCAGACGGCCGGCGAGCCGTTCTCCGGTATGTTCAGGCTAG
>DAOMZC010000718.1:0-3890 GCA_035437965.1 Pseudomonadota bacterium | reverse complement strand
GCGGCGCCAGGCCGGCGGCACCGCGCCGGTCTCCCAGCCCCCGGTGGCGGCGTAGTCGGTCGTCGCGCTGGCGGCGGCGCCGGGTGGCGGCGTCCACAGGAAGTCGGGGTGGGCGTTGCTGTGCCACTCACCGCCGAGGATGCGGCCGCTCGCGTCGAGCTCGAGGTCGTAGGTGTACTCGACGACGCGCTGGTAATCGTTGGTCTGGGTGTCGTGCGGGTCGCTGGACGGCATGGTCTCGGCGACGTAGGACAGCTCCAGGCCGATGCCGACGAGGTGGGTGGCCTTGGCGGAGCGGTGCTTGGCGAAGCGGTCGCTGGGGAAGCTGCTGCGCGCGACCTTGGCCTCGGCCAGGGTGCGCGCCGGCTTGCGCGTCTGCGGGTTGAAGTAGGTGTACGAGTAGGAACAGATCGGCTGGTTCCAGACCTCGTAGTCGAACGTCGCGTCGAGGATGAAGCTGCGCTCGCGCAGGCCGATCTGGTTGACCAGGGCCAGGTGGAAGGTGCCCGGGTTGGTGTCGAAGCACTGCTGGCTGACGACGCGGCCGAGCTCGTCGGTCTGCGGCTTCTTGTCGTTGCAGCGGCCACCGATGAAGCGCACCGAGGGCGCGCCCTTGGCCCAGACCAGCGACCCCAGCGCCTTGAGGTCCGAGGGGTAGAACGTGATCATCGTCTGCCCGTCGGCGGCCAGCACCTGGATCGCCGTCGCCGGTCGCGGCAGCATGTACGCCGCCGGCGCCCAGCCGTGGCAGATGCCCATCCACAGCTCGACCTTGCCGCTCTGATCGTAGTAGCGCTCGCCCTCGTCCCACATCGCCTGCGTCAGGTGGCCTTCGGGGTCGCCGATGAGCCGGTCGTACTTCTCGGACGGCGACAGCTGGTTGATGGCGTCGGGGCTGCGGCTCGCAAAGGCGCTGGCGGGGTTCTGCACGACGTAGTCGTACTTCTCTTTCCAGTCCTGCGAGCTGAGGGGGAAGTCCTTGTCGTTATAGCGGGCGCCGAGGATGCCCTGGTAGATCGGCCAGTACCAGTCCGACCACGGGCCCTCGGCCAGCTCGGCGCTGAGCAGCTGGCGCTGCTCGATCTCCTCCAGGGTGCGTACGAGCTCGCCGGCGGGGCCGTCGACCAGGTCCTCGGCGCGATCGTTTTCCTGGAACGGCGCGCGGCCCGGCTGCACCTGACCCAGGCGCACCAGCTGGCCATCGCGCTCCATGTTCAGCAGCTTGCGGTAGCGGTCGCGCTGCTCGACGAACGCGTTGTCCTGGCGGGACTCCGCGGTGAACAGGGTCGAGATCGGCTGCCGCTCTTTCCCACCACGCTCTTTCTTGGGCGGGAGCTTGTTCATGGCCTGCTTGGGGTCGCGGTCGAATTCCGCCAGCTGTTCAGCGAGCTCGTCGTGGGTCAAGACAGTACCTCCTGCCCCAACTTACCAGGAATTTAGCCGCCTGTCAGCAGCCGTCCCCGCGCATTTCCCTACACATCTATAAGTATAAGCGCGCGTTTGCACCAAGAGCCGACGGTTTCATATAGTCCGCTCGGGTCGCAATCAAACTCAGGAGGCCACGATGCAATCGCGCCGGACCAAGTCAGCTCCTACTTTTTTCAGCACCCTCTTTACGCTTAGCCTCGGCTGCGGAGGAGTCGGGGCTGACCTCGCGCCACCTGGCGCGGCGGGGACTGCGGCGTCGCCAGGTCGGCCAGCGGGAGCGAGCCTGCCCGCCGGCGAGGTCCGCGCGGTCGCGCCGCTTGGTGCCGTCTTTGCAGCGGCGGCGGCGGAGTTCTCCGTCCCGCAGGAGCTGCTCATCGCGATTGCTCAGACCGAGACCGGCTTTTACTTCGTGCCCGGTCTGGCCGGCGATGCCTTCGAGGGCCAGCCGGCGTACGGCGTGATGGCGCTGCGCGGGGCGCGGCTCGTACGCGCGGCGCAGCTGGCCGGGGTTACAGAGAGCGCGGTGAAGACCGAGGTCCGCGCCAACGTGCGGGCGGCCGCGGCGCTGCTGCGCGCCGAAGCGGACGCCCAGGGGTCAAGCGCCCCCAGCCTGGCCCTGCCCAGCTGGGCGGACGCCGTCGCCCGCTTCTCGGGCCTGGCGACGTCCGAGCAGCAGGCGGACTATGTCGATGGCGGCGTCTATCAGGTCGTGCGCCGCGGCCTGCCCGACGAGATCGCCCGGCTGCACGGCCTCACGCTGGCCGCCCAGAAGGACCTCCCCGCGGCGCTCTACCCGCGCCCGTCCGCGCCGGCGACCGACTGGCAGCCGGTCTACTACTCGGGCGCGACGTGGAAGCCGGCGCCGGCGTCGAACTTCACCAATGGTCGCTCCGCCGCGGTCGAGCTCCTGGTCATCCACACCTGCGCCGGCGCCTGGTCCGGCTGCTGGGGCTGGCTGACCACTCCCTATCCAAGCAACCCGTACAAGACCTCGGCCCACTACGTGGTCAAGGAAGACGGAGCCCTCGTCTATGCGCTGGTCGATGAGGAGGACACCGCGCACCACGTCGGCAAGTCGTGGATGGGGCTGCCGACCAACTCGCGCTCGGTTGGCATCGAGCACGCGGGCTTTTCCTATCAAGGCACCAACCGCTGGACCGAGGGGCAGGTCGCTACCTCGGCCAAGCTGTCGTGCGACATCGTGAAGCGCAACCGCATCGTGCGCGACCGCAACCACATCATCGGCCACTACCAGCCCGATCCGGTCAACCGCGCCGATGATCCGGGCACCGACTTCCCGTGGGCCGACTACATGAGCCGCATCAACACCTGCGTCGGCGGCGGTACCTCTGGGATCATCGTCGATAGCAACCAGGCCAATAACGGCCCGAGCGCGCGCTTCACCACGCCCAGCGCCAGCTGGGTCGCGTCGACCAACGTCGACGGCTACTGGGGCAGCGGGTATTACGTCGCGTCCACCGACAGCGTCTCGGACGCCGCCACGTTCGAGTTCCAGCTGGCCGCGGCGGCAACCAAGGAAGTGTTTGCCTGGTGGACCGCGGCTACCGATCGCACGACCACCGCTCCGTTTGTGATCTTTGATAGCGTCGGCAACAAGCTGGCGACCGTCTACAAGAACCAGCAGATCGATGGCGGCAATTGGATTTCTCTGGGCCGCTATGCGTTCACCGCTGGCTGGAACAAGGTCTCGGTCTCGCGCTGGACCACCGCGGGCAGCAAAGTTGTCGCCGACGCGATTCGGGTTGAGTAGGCGCGTCCGCGTCACGCTGGGCGCTCTGCTCTGCATCTGCGGATCCCGCGGGGCAGGGCAGGGCGCGGCGGCAGCCGGGGGTCGCGCCGGCGCGCCGGCATCGGCATCGGCATCGGAGGCGCTCTCGTTCATCTCCGAGCGCAGCGGCAATCGGGATGTCTACTTGATCGCCGCCGATGGGAACAGCGAGCAGGCTCTGACCCGCAGCGCCGCCCATGAGAGCAACCTCGCGCTGACTCCCGACGGGCGGTATCTGCTGCTGGCCGCGGCGCAAGGCGGCGCCGAGCGCGACCGGCGGTTCCGTTTCGCGCTCGCGCCCTTGGCGCCGGGCTTGCCCCGTCAGCCTCTGGGCGCGCTCCCTCCGGCGCTGTTTCCCGCGCGCGCCGTCCTCCTAAACCCAAGCTTCGCGCCGGACGGAAAGAGCCTGTACTTCGAGTCGGAGTCGAGCGGCCTGCGCGATCTGTTTCAGCTGCCGCTCACCCCGAGCTATCGCGCCGCCGGGGAGCCGCGGCAGCTGACGCGCAACCCGGAGGGCAACTTCGCGCCGTCGGTGTGCGCGCGCGGCGACTTCCTGGCTTTCACTTCAAGCCGCGACCGCGTGTCCGAGCTGTATCGCATGCGTCGCGACGGCAGCGACCTGCGGCGCCTGACCTATTCGGCGGGCAGCGAGTGGCAGCCGCGCTGTCACCCG
>DAOMZC010000717.1:0-3921 GCA_035437965.1 Pseudomonadota bacterium | reverse complement strand
CTATAGGCTGCGGTTGCCGCGCCCGCAGCCGTCGCCCCGCCGCGGACGGCAGCGGCCCCGCCGGACAGCGCAGCAGCACCACCCTTCGCGGCGAGTATGTCTCCGCCGCCAGCGGCCACGCCTGCACCTGCGACCGCACGCCCGGTCCCCACGGCTGCGCCCGCGCCGAGCTGCGGGCGCTCGGCGGGCACGGCGGGCCGGTGCGCAGCGTCAGCTTCGGCCGCGGCGGCGCCACGCTGGCCAGCGGCGCGGACGACAAGACCGTGCGGGTGTGGAGCGCCGCCGATGGCAAGGAGCTGCGCGTCCTTACCGGGCACGCGGCCCCGGGGGTGAGCGTGGCGTGGAGCCCGGACTCGCGCGTGCTCGCCCGCGCCTCGCTGGGTCACACGGTGCGCCTGTGGAGCGCCGCCGACGGCCGGGTGCTGCAGGTCCTCAAGCAGCACACCGGGCCGATCCGCAGCGTCGCCTTCAGCCCCGACTCCGCCACCCTCGCCAGCGGCTCCGCGGACAAGACGGTGCGGCTGTGGAAGGTTGCGGACGGCGGCGAGCTCGCGGTGCTCCGCGGGCACACCGGGCCGGTGGGCAGCGTCGCCTTCAGCCCGGACGCCCGCCTCCTGGCGAGCGGCGCCGAGGATCAAACGGTGCGGCTGTGGAAGGCCGCCGGCGGCAAGGAGCTGCGGGTGCTCACCGGCCATGGCCGACGGGTGCAGAGCGTGGCGTTCAGCCCCGACTCGGCCGCCCTGGTCAGCGGGTCGGCGGACGCCACGCTGCGGCTGTGGCGGGCCGCCGATGGCGCCGGCCTGTTCGTCCTTAGCGGGCACGCCGGCCCGGTGACCAGCGCGGCGTGGAACCCCGACGGCCGCACCGTCGCCAGCGGCGCCGAAGATCGCACCGTGCGGCTGTGGAAGGCGGCGGACGGGACCGAGATCTGCGTCCTCAAGGGACACAGTCGCGCGGTCATGTGCCTGGGGTGGAGCCCGGACGGCAGCACGCTGGCCAGCGGCTCCGAGGATAATACCGTGCACCTGTGGCGGTTCGCCCAGCGCATGGAGCTGCGCATCCTCAGCGGGCACACCGAGCCGATCCTCAGCGTCGCCTTCAGCCGCGACGGCCGCCACCTGGCCACCGGCAGCCTGGACTGCACGACGCGGGTGTGGGAGCTCAAGAGCGGGCGCTGCGTCGGCGTCCTCTACGCCCAGAAGGGTGACACAGTGGCCTACCGCCCCGACGGCCGCTACCGCATCGTCGGCGACCTCGGCGGCAACTTCTGGCACACCATCGGCCTGCACCGCTACGAGGCCGGCGAGCTCGATGAGTTCGTGCCCGGCGGGCTGCGCCTCGCGGACGACGAGCCGCTGTTCCCGCTGCTGGACAGGCGCCCGTAGAGGACTCAGCGCGGTCCGCAGATTTTTTCTCACCAGGGCAAACTGATTGGTGCGCCCAGTCGTACTGGGATCGCGAGTAAAAACCTACGGCGGCGTCGGCAGTCGCGCCCCGCGTAAGGGTGTCTGTTTTTCCTTTGTTTCCGATAGTAAGGAGAATCCAAAATGCGCCCTGCATCCATGCTGAGCATTCCCAGTCTGACCTTGACCCTGCTCTGCATCAGCACCAGCGGCTGCGGCAGCGTCGTCGGGTACGCCGCCGATCCCGCGGCCACCTCGGCGACCGGCGGCTTCAAGAACCCGCGCGACACGGTGCCCACGAGCGATGGCTCAAACTTCTACTTCACCGCCACCACGGGGGACGGCAAGCCCGCCGTCTACTCGGTCCTGTCCGCCGGCGGCACCGCCACCCCGATCGCCTCGGGGCCGCCGCTGGTCGCCCCGAACGGCATCGCCATCAGCGCCGACGACAAGACCCTGTACATCGCCGACACCAGCGCCGGCCTGCTCAAGCTGCCGACGAGCGGCGGGGTGCCGCAGCTGGTCGCCGGCACCGAGAACAGCCACCCCCGCGGCCTGGACGTGGCCGCGACCGGCGGCGCCGAGACCGTCTACTTCACCGGCGACGACCCCGTCTCGGGCCAGGGCGGCGTGTTCCGGATTCCCGCCGCCGGCGGCGCCGTCACCACCATCACCAAGGGGGCGCCGCTGCAGACCCCGGTCGGCATCGTGGTGAGTAGCAGCGGAACGATCTACGTGTCTAGCGTCCTGGCCTTCGCCGCCAGCGCCCCCGCCGGCAGCGTGTTCCAGATCGTCTCCGGCGTCCCGACCCAGCTGGTCGGCAACCTGACCCTGGGCTATCCCGCTGGACTGGCGCTGGATGTTGCCAACAAGAACCTGATCGCCTCGGGTCTGGACGCGGGGCTGAGTAGCGCGCTCGTGTACTCGGTGGACCTTACCTCCAAGGTGCTGACCACGTTCAACCAGGGGATCGCGCAGAACAGCGGCGCCGGCGGCGTGCACCGGGCGCGCAGCGTCGACATCTTCGGCTGGTGCGGGACGACCTCCGACAGTAGCGGCACCGTCTACCGCATCAGCCTCCGCTAGCGGCGCCGCGGCGCGGGCCCGCTCGGCTAGGAGCGGGTCGCGTTCTTGAGGATGCTGCGCAGCGCCCGCGCCCGCGCCCGCAGGCCGTCCCAGCTCGCCCGGCGGTACAGGAGCTCGACGGCGGCGTCGACCAGCTCGTAGTCGCCGCGCTTGACCGGGTAGATCTTGGACGGGATGTGCAGCGGGAAGCGATCGCTAAGTACCGACTTGATGTTGCAGCAGGCGCGCAGGCCCTCGCGGCCGTTCAGGCGGCCGAAGCCCGACTGCTTGACCCCGCCGAAGGGCAGGGCGTTGGCCATGTAGCACAGACCGTAGTCGTTCATGCTCGTCGAGCCGGCGACCAGGCGATCGGCGATGCGGCGGGCGCGCCCGTGATCCTTGCTGAACACCGTCGAGCCGAGGCCGAACCCCGAGTCGTTGGCCAGCCGGACGGCGTCGTCATCGTCGCGGCAGCGCAGGATGCACATCACCGGGCCGAAGGACTCGTGCTGCAGGATCTCCATGTCGTGGGTCAGATCGACAAGCACCGTCGGCTGGAAGAACTGCCCGGGACCTCTGCCGCGCTGCCCGCCGACGAGCGCCCGCGCCCCCTTGGCCACGGCGTCTTTTACCAGGCGCTCGACGATGTCGACCTGGCCGGGCATCGTCATCGCCCCGACATCCACCGCGGCGCCGTCGCCGGACAGCGGATCGCCCTGGCGCAGCGCCTGGACCTGGGCGACGGCGGCGCTGACGAAGCGGTCGTAGATTCCGTCCATCACGTACACCCGCTCGGCCGCCAGGCACATCTGACCCGAGGAGATGAACACCCCGGCGAGCGCCCCCGCCACCGCCTGCTCCAGATCGGCGTCATCGCAGACGATGAGCGGGTCCTTGCCGCCGAGCTCGAGGATCACCGGGGTCAGGTTCTCGACGCTGCCTTCGAGCACCCGCCGCCCGTTGTGCACCGAGCCGGTGAAGATGAGCTTGTCCACCCCCGAGCGGGTCAGCGCGGCGCCGGTGTCGCCGTAGCCGGTGAGGATCTGGACCAGCTCCGGCGAGTGGCCGCAGCGGCGCAGCACCTCGTCGAACATCGCCTGCACCGGCGCGGCCGAGGCGCTCGACCACTCCGACACCTTGCACAGCACCGCGTTGCCGGCAAACAGCGCCGGGATCGTCGGGCCGAGGATGTTCTGGAAGGGGAAGTTCCATGGGCTGATGATGCCGATGACGCCGAGCGGGTGGAACTCGATGGCGGCCTTTTTGTGCACGAGCAGGCCGGAGCTGACGCGCTCGGGGCGGAGGTCGCGCTCGCCGGTCTTTATGGTGTAGCGGAGCTTCTCGCAGACCGGGAAGATCTCGCCCATGATCGCGTTCTGCAGCGTCTTGCCCGCCTCGGCGGCGATCATCCGGCACAGCTCGTCCTTGCGATCGAGGATGAGGTCGAGCAGGC
>DAOMZC010000716.1:0-3925 GCA_035437965.1 Pseudomonadota bacterium | reverse complement strand
CACGAAGCCGTAATCTCGCCGAACAGCAGGCCATAGGGATTGATCAGGAAATGCTCGGCGCCGGGCACGCGCGCCGAAATGTGCGTGTAGATCATGTCGCTCATGCCGTAGCGCTCGGTCAGGCGATAGCAAGCCGCAAGCTTCACGCGCAGCGTCTCCAGGTGGCCGTGCACCACCAGCTGGTCGCCCGGCAGGAGCTTCTCGCCGGCCGACGGGCCGAAGTGGCGCTCGGCGGCGTCGGCGCGGCGCGACAGCACCATGACCTGGTGCCGCTCCATCACCTGGGCGATGGTGATGCCGTCGAGGGTCCCGCCCGGCTCGACCGTGATCTTGGCGATGAACAGCTCCTGCCCATCGAGCGTGAAGTTGCCGAGGATATCCAGATCGAGCACCGACGCAGCGACAAGCGGCGCCGCCGCCGCCGCCGAGGAGAACGCGACCTCGAGGTCGAACGCGTCGCGCAGCTTGTTGGCGATCTGCTCATCGAACATGCGAAGGACAACACGGATCTCTGGGTTGAGGCGCCGGGCGTCTAGCGCAATCTCGACGTTGGCCAGGTCGTCATTGGTGGCGATGACCAGGGTGCGGGCGTGCCCGAGGCCCGCCGCCTCCAGCGACTCCTCCTGGCGGGCGTCCATGAGGAGCACCGGCACCTTGAGCTGCTGCACCCGCAAAAGGAACTGCGAGCCGTCGTTCTTCTCGATGACGACGACATCGAGGTTCCACTGAAGGAGCCGCTCCAGGATGCGGTAGCCGACGTGTCCCAGGCCACACAGGATGATGTGGTCGCGGTAGGTTGAGGCGAGCACTCGGGTCCACTCCTTCTGGTTCTCTTGGCGCGAAAATAGTAGCAGCGTGACCCGCACCACCGTATCGGCGGCGACCGCCAGGCCCATGATCGGGTACAGGAAGTACACGATGCGCAGCGCCCACGACTCGGGCAGCGGATACACGGGCTGAAAGCCAAACAGGCTGTAGGCGGCAAACAGGCTCTCGGTGAAGTCGGGCTGCCGACCTAGCTCTTTCACGTAGCAGCGGTGAAAGAGCAGCATCCCGACTAAAAGCAGGAAAAAGATGATGACAAACGGCCCCCAGAACTTGGCCGCGACAAGGCGGACGTAGCGCACAGACGCCCGCGCCCGCCGCTGCGCGCCGCGCTTTAGCTGCTGCCGGGAAAGCTTTAGCTTGAAGGTGCTCTCTTTCATCGTCGAAATGGCAGCGCGCCCATGATCAAAGAAGATCTAAAGATCTACAGATCAAAAGCCGCCAATTACCGCCAATTATTAGAAGCCAAAGCCTGGGAGCATCGAAAGACAAATTGACAGCGTGTATGCTCTCTCGGTACGCTGCCCTTGTGATAGGTTCGGCGCATAAGCTCCTAGTATCTTTAGTGCTGCTGTCGTCGGCCAGCCTGGTCAGCTGCGACACCTTCAGGGGATCGCTCGTGGCGATGACGATCACCTGGCCCTTTTATCCACCGGCCTGCGGGACGACCAATCCCCCGGGCTGTCAGCCGGTGCCGCAGCCGCTGTTTCTGCCTAATCGCAGCCAGCGCATCGAGATGTGGGGCCGCTTCCCCCAAAACGAGATCCGGCGCCTGGTCGCCGATGTCGGCACCGCCCCGGAGTCGACATTCACCGGCTTTTCGATCGTGCCCGTGGTCGACCCCAACGACCCGTGCCTCATGCGCGCCATGGACCTGGATGATCAGGAGTGCGGCAGCTGCCGGTACGACTTCGAGAAGAAGGTGGTCACCGGCTGCGCCATCGACAACAGCATCTGCGGGGCACCGAGCTTCAGCAAGAAGTCGAGCACCGGCCCCGGGGTGAGCGACAACGACGCGACCCTCATCCAGCAGCAGCTGGTCCTGCAGGGGCGCAAGATCACCTCGCTGACGACGCCGTTTCTGGCCGTCGACGCGATGACCACCGGGGGGGCGACCGCGCCGCTCCTGACGCTGGTGCAGTGGAACGCGGACGCCAACGACCCGCACAACTACCCGGCGCTGGCGCTCACCGCGGCCAACGCCGTCGATCCGACGCTCGTCGGGCAGCGCCTGAGCACCTGCCTGGCCTACCGCGACAGCCGGGCCGCCGACCGCAGCGCGGCCAACCCCTACTTATATGTCGGCAACCCGCACCAGGTGACCAAGCCCCTGTCCGGGGTGCAGTTCGGCTTCCTGGCGTTCGCCACCGGTCCGAGCCCCGGCTCGCTGACCCCCAACCTGCCGGCGCAGAACTTCAACGGCATGTCGTTCTTTCTGCCCTACGCGGTCGACGACATCACCGAGATCCTGATCACCCTGGAGTCGACGCGCTCGGACCCGCCCAAGGTCCCCACCTACGGGCTGCCGAACTCGATTCCGCTGTTCTCGGCCAAGCGGATGCCGGAGAGCCTGGGCGGGCGCGGGTCGATCCGGATGGTCGTGTTTGCCAATACGACCCCGCCGCTGGCGCCCGGACCGATCCCGGCGCCGACCTACAGCGTCCCGGTGGGCACGATGTCGATCCTCAGCAGTCTTGACTCAGGGCTTAACTGATGCGCGTGCTCTGCTTGCGACTTCTGGCGGCGCCGCGCCGGTCTTGGCCGGGCGGGGTCGGGCTGCGGCCGGTGCTCAGGCTGGCGGTCCTTTTGGCGGCGCTTTTGACGGGGGCGGGGGCGGCGCGGGCCGACCGCAGCTTCGACCTCATGCTGAGCACGCCGGCGGTGGACGCCTACGGGCTGACGGTGGTGGACCGGGCGCAGACGCCGCAGCGCTTCGAGTTCGGGTTCAGCGCTCAGCTCGGGTGGTCGTACTCGCCGCTGCGGCTGACCCTGACCGACCCCAAGATGACCGGGTCGCCCGACGCGCTGTTCCGCGTCGTCGAGCAGCAGTACAACATCGACCTCGGGGTGTTCCTCGGGCTGACCGACTGGCTGTCGATCGCGGCGGCGCTGCCGATCGGCGTCAACTTCTACGACAATAACGCGCTCGGCAGCGCGAACCAGGAGGTGCTGCCGAGCACGCCCACCGGCATGGGGACGGTCATCGCGACCGGCCTTTACGCCGGGCAGCCGCGCCAGAACATCGAGATCGCGCAGGCCGGGCCGCGCGATCCGCGGCTGTCGCTCAAGGCGCGGTTCTACGGCGGGCGCTGGTTCGAGCTCGGCCTGCTCGTCGAGGGTACGCTGCCGATCGGCAACTCGACCTCGTTCCTCGGCGAAAAGAGCGCGACCCTGCGGCCGCGGCTGCTCGCCGGGATCCTGCTCAAGCGGGTGGTCCTGGCGCTGTCGGTCGGGGCGATCGTCCGCGAGACCAACGAGCTTTACGACCCCTACCGGGTGCCGGACCTGCTGCGGTTCCAGGTCGGCCACGAGCTTACCTGGGGCGGCGGGCTGACCGTCAAGGCGCACCAGGTCATCGGCTTCGGCATCGAGGCGGTCGGCACCGTGCCGCTCGTCGGCGATACCGCGTCGGCGACGGCGCTGGTGCTGGGGTCGATTTACCTGCAGCCGACGCCCAAGCTCAAGCTGATCCTCAGCGGTGGCGGCGGGGTCCTGCAGGACAGTCCGCGTAACGCCGACGGGCGGGCGATCCTCGGCTTTGCCTACTCGCTGTCGCCGCGCGCCGGAGGGCTTTTATGAGGGGGCGGGTGCGCTGGGCGGTTGGCGGCGGGCTGCTGGGCGGGCTGCTCGGGCTTCTCGGGGGGCCGCTGCCCGCCCGGGCGGAGACGATCACGGCGACGCCGGCGCCGGCCTCGCGCAGCGTCCTTGAGCCGAGCTACGACGTGCTGCTCCCCGACCCCGAGCCGCAGGTCGAGGCGGCCAAGGCCGGCACCAGCGCCGAGCCGGATCGCAGCACCGACATCGACATCGCCGACCGGGTGCTCTCGGCGGCCAAGCAGGTGACCACGGTGCAGGAGGCGCCGTCGATCATCTCGGTCAT
>DAOMZC010000715.1:0-3940 GCA_035437965.1 Pseudomonadota bacterium | reverse complement strand
GCCGCCCTCGCCCAGCTGCTCGTACAGCACGTAGGTCCGGTCTAGCGTGATGCCAACAGCATGCCCCATCTGGCGATTATCGCATGGAACGGCTGTTTGGATGCGCGCTGCGAAATCGCCTCTGAGCTTCGGGCCTTCCAGTGAGGTCTCGTCGGCACGCGCTACTTCCGGAAACCGCTGACCGCGGTCCTCGACGATTGGAACTGGCCATCGCGGCCGGTTCGCAGAAAAATCTCCGTCGGAAAACGCCGCTCCGAGGCCGCTGTGGAAAAGCACCGGAAGCCGCGGCGCTCCGCCCGGTTTCGTGGTCAGTTATTCAGCGAAGGAGGAGCCGGGAGAGGTCCGAGAGAGTCCAGCGCCTGCTGGGCGGCGCGGCTGGCGACCGGACTCGCAGAGGCCGTGAACTGGGCCAGGGCCTGAGTCAGGAGCTTCTCGGCGCGAGCGTGATCGCCGCGCCTTGCGCACTCTCGTCCCCAGGCCAGGTCAGTATGGGCGGCCAAGAGCGCTGCCCCTCCGAGCTCGAATGCGGCGCGGCTGTGGGCGAAGTGAGCATCCACTTCGGCAGCCGCCTCCCCCTTCTGCGCCAGCGCCGCGGCCAGGGTCCGCTCGGTGAGTCCCCAGGCGAAGAGCCGCTCCTCCAGCTGACAGTGCGCCGCCACTTCCCGGGCCTGCGCGATGGCGAGGTCGAGGTCTCCGGCGCAAAAGATGCTCTGGGCTTGCGTCGCGCGAAACCAGTCTGCGCATAGGAGGCTCCCTCCGGCAGCGCGCAGGATCTCCTCCTGCAGCTGCAGCGAAGGTCTGGCCTGCTCCGGCTTCTCTCCGTACGCGCACATCATTGCATGAATCGCCGCGGCCAGGAAGCGCGCCACAGGCTCCCGGCCCTGCTGCGCCTTGGCCAGCGCGACGGCTACATGCGGCTCCATGGTGGCGAAGTCGCCGGCGAAGAAGAAGCACCCCGCCGCCAGCACGTGGGTGATGGCGATAAGACCGGCGTGGCCATATGCCTCGGCGGCGGCGACGGCCCGGCGCGCCTCGGCAAAGCCTTCGGCGCAGCGACCGCAGGCGCTGATGCAGACCGCATAGTGAACGCGAGCGCGAATGGCTTCGATGGCAACTCCCGATCGATCGAGCGGCTCCATGCACTGGGCAAGCAGCGCCGCGCCGCGCCGAAAGTCACCCCGGACCGTCTCCAGCTGACCGGACAAGAACAGGACCTTGGCGGTAAGCTCGGCGGCGCCCAGCTCTTTGGCCAGCTCCAGGGCTCGCTGGGCGCTGGTCCGCGCCGCTGGGCTGTGGCCGCCGACATAGCTTATCCGTCCGCGCCAGAAGTGCGCGCGCGCCAGGGTCATGAGGTCCGCCGGACCCGGCGGCACGTCCACCGCGGCGGCGGCGAGCTCTTGCTCGGCATGGGCAAGGCGCGTCAGGTTGTCCTGCGGGCGCGCCGCCCACAGGCTGTGCTCGACCTGCCGGATCATCAGGTCGGCCCGCTCGCGGCGCAGCGCCGCCGTGATCGGCAGGTTCGCCAGCATGGACTCCGCCCGGGCATACTGCGCGACCGAGTCGGACGGAGCGGCCCGACGCGCGGCGACATCACCGGCCCGGCTATAGTAGGTGGCAGCCCGACGGAACTCACCCGCCTGCTCCGCGTGGTAGCCGATCTGCGCTTCAGAGTCGTCCCGCCCGGCTCCCAGGTGCTCCAAGACTGTAGCTATCTGGGAATGCAGACTCTGGCGCTTCGCAGTCGGCAGTACGGCCAGCAGGTGCCCGCGCAGCTTGTCATGGGAGAAGCGCCAGCCGCCTTCGTACGCGTCGAGGACCGCGGCGTTGGCGCAGGTCATCAGCCAGGTTCGCAAGTCCGTGCCGGGGAACATCTCACCGAGCACTGAAAGATCGACTCGCCGCCCCACCACGGCTGCGGCCTCCAGGATCTGCCGCTCGGTGGCCGTCAGACGCCGCACCCGGCGCTCTACCAGCTCGACGATGCCGCCGGTCAGGATGTGGGCCGGCAGCGCCCCCGCGGCAATCCGCGCCAGCTGCCCCGCTTCCTGGGCCAGCGCCCGAACCACTTCGATGAGCACGAACACATTCCCTTCGGACTCCCTCCGAAGGTACTCGGCGAAAGCGGGATGGATGCACTCCGGGCCCAGCATCGAAGTTGCCAAAGCCGCGACGGAGCTATCATCGAGGCGCTGCAGCCGCAGGTCGTGAGCGAGCGGCAGCTTGTGGGCGAGCGTCGGCGCCTCATCATCGCGATACGTGCCGATCAGGAGCCACGGCCGGGTCGGAGCGGCGCTCGCCAGGTGAGCGAGCAGGGCCAGGCTGTCCGCATCCGCCCACTGCAGGTCGTCCAGGACGATGACGATGGGCCGCGCGACGAGCTGGCAGACTGCCAAGATGGCGGCGAAGAGCCGCGGCTGCCGCGCTTCCGGGGGCACCGGCGGGGCCGGGGGCAGCGCCCGCCCGAGGAGCTCGGCCAGGTCGGGCAGGAGCTCGGCCAGGACCGCCGCCAGCTCTGCGGGCGGATCGCTGCGCAGGCACAGCGAGCGCAGCACGGCGCGCCACAGGGCGTAGTGCTCTCCCCCGTCGGCGTCGGCCTGGCCGCGCAGCACCGGGATCCCCTGGACGAGCGCCAGCGTCCGCAGCTCGTCCACCAGCCGCGACTTGCCGATGCCGCTCTCCCCGCCCACCAGCCAGGTCCCGCCCCTTCCGCTCTCCGTATCGTGCAGCGCCGCTCTCAGCCGGGCGAGCTCCTGCTCGCGGCCGACGAGCGCGGCGGCCAGCAAGAAGCTCTCACGCGTGGCCTCGGTCTCTTCAGCCAGCTGTAGTCCGGTCGCGGCGCTTAGATCGCGCAGCACGGCCAGCGCATCGGAATAGCGATCCGCGGGCTCGCGCTGCAGCAGGCGGCTGAGCACCGCGCGCACCGGAGCCGCGAGATCATCGGCAGCGTACGTCGCTCCTACCAGGAGCTCGCGCTCCGGATACGTACCGCGATGAGCTTCAAGGAACGCGGCGGCCTCGCCGGATAAAGTATCCTGTCCGCGCGTCCCGAGCAGGTCGCTGACCATCCCGGTAACGCTCTCGACATCATAGGGAAAGACTCCGGTAAGGAGCTGATGGGCGAGCACTCCGAACGCATACAGATCCGATGCGACGCTCGGCTCGGCGCCAAGGAGGAGCTCCGGCGCCATGTAGAACAGCGTACCCGCCAGGTTCCGCTGGCACTCACCGGACAGCGCGATGCCGAAGTCGACGACCTTGATCTGCCCGCCGATGCAAAGGACGTTGGAGGGCTTTAGATCACAGTGGATGACGCCGCGGCGGTGCAGGTAAAATAGAGCGCGCAGCAGCTGGGCCAGCCGCTCGAACTTGATGGCCGGCGGGGCGGCGCAGCTGGCGGCCACGATCGACTGCGGCGATGAAAGGAGCTCCATGCTCAGATAGGGGCCCCAGGTGTCATCGAACCCGTAGTCGAGGACCTGCACGATATTGGGGTGGTGCAGCGAGGCCAGCACCTGGAATTCGCGGGCCAGGGCCAGGCGCGACTCGATGCTCTCGGACGTCCGGGTGCTCGATCGCCCGGCCGGGCTCACCACCGTCTTGCCGCCTGTGCCGCGCACGAGCTTTACCGCGACCGTGCGGCCCGTCAGGCGATGACTGGCGCGATACACGGTGCCCATGCCGCCCTCGCCCAGCTGCTCGTACAGCACGTAGGTCCGGTCTAGCGTGATGCCAACAGCATGCCCCATCTGGCGATTATCGCATGGAACGGCTGTTTGGATGCGCGCTGCGAAATCGCCTCTGAGCTTCGGGCCTTCCAGTGAGGTCTCGTCGGCACGCGCTACTTCCGGAAACCGCTGACCGCGGTCCTCGACGATTGGAACTGGCCATCGCGGCCAGTTCGCTGCGTCGCCGAGCTGAGTCTTCCCTTTCCAGGGGGGAG